>JARIHM010000034.1 GCA_029288275.1 Candidatus Saccharimonadota bacterium
CTCTTCGCGGTGGGCCGCCGCCGTTTGCTCAGTGGTAGCCAAACCGCTGCCGTAGAGCGTAGTAGCACTCCAGCTGCCGGCACCGGCACTATGGCCGACCGTGGCGGCACGGCCGGCCACGCCCCATTCGCTGCCGTCAGCCTGCAGTTCCGGCGGGACTTCTAGAATAAACCGCGATGGCGGATTGTGATCGGTGCGGCCATACAGGAGCCGCGAGTTAGCGTACAGCAAGTACAGTCGCTCCTTGGCCCGAGTCATGCCCACATAGCAAAGGCGCCGTTCCTCTTCCATTTGCTCACCGTCAAATAAGGCTCGGCTGTGAGGGAAGATCCCCTCTTCCATACCGGGGATAAATACCACCGGAAATTCCAAGCCTTTGGCGGCATGCAAGGTCATAAGGGTGACAGCATTGGTATCGGCCGAATAGTTGTCGAGATCAGCGATGAGCGCGATTTCCTCAAGGAAACCCTCTAGCGTCAGCTCATGGTAGGTCTCAGCCACACTGAGCAACTCCTTGACGTTCTCAATGCGGTCGGCCGCGGTAACTGAGCCATCATCGAGGAATTTGAGGTAGCCTGAGCGTCGCAAGATGAGATCGAGTAGCTCGGCTACAGTGCAGCGGGCAATTTCGGCCCGCAGACCTTCGATAAGGTTCCCAAAACTCTGGAGCGCCGTGGCCGCCCGAGCCTGCAACCCCGGCGTTTCGGCGGCGCGCATCAGGGCTTCCATTAAGGTTAAGCCCTGCGTGCGCCGCCACTCCTCCAGCCGCGCCAGGCTCACGTCACCCAGCCCTCGCGGCGGCAGATTGATGATGCGCGCAAAGCTCACCACATCGTCTGGCTGATAAACAAACCGCAGGTAGGCCATAGCGTCCTTGATTTCTTTGCGCTCATAGAATCGCGTGCCGCCCACAATCTTGTAGGGCAGGTTGGCTCGCAAGAATGCCTCTTCGAGCGAACGCGATTGAGCGTTCGTGCGATACAACACCGCCATATCATGCAACTGGCGCTTCTCGGTCACCACCAGCTCCTCAATTTTGCGCACGATCCACTCCCCCTCCTGGATCTCGTTGTATACATTCACGGCGCCGATGCCGGGCCCATCACCCGCCTCGGTCCAGAGTTTCTTATCTGAGCGAGTCCGGTTCTTCGTAATGATGGCATGGGCTGCGTCCAAAATGTTTCGCGTCGAACGATAGTTCTGCTCCAGCTTGATCACCTGCGCCTCAGGATAATCTTTTTCAAAGTCCAAAATGTTTTGGAAATTCGCTCCGCGCCAGCTATAAATGCTCTGCCAATCATCACCCACCACGCATAAATTATGGTGTGCGGCCGCTAGCAGCTTGGTCACTTGGTATTGGGCGTGGTTTGTATCTTGATACTCATCCACCATGATGTATTGGAATTGTTCCTGGTACTTGGCCAGAATCCGTGGGTATTGGCGAAACATTTGCACGGTCTCATAAATCAGATCATCAAAATCGAGCGCCCCAGCCTCTTTGAGAATAGCTTGATACAGCGGATATACCTTGGCAGCCGCCTCCTGCGCTCGGCCACTGGCTAATTTGGCATAGTTGTTTGGCCCTACGAGTTCATTTTTGGCCGACGAGATTAGGCCATGAATGAGACTGGCATTGAACTGCTTCTCGTCAATCTTGGCCTGACGCATCGCCCGTTTGATGGCACTCTGGGAGTCAGTCGCGTCAAAGATCAGGAAATTGCTGGGCAGACCAATCTCGGCCGCCTCGCGCCGCAACAGCCGCAAACAAATGGAGTGAAAGGTACCGATAAACGGAAAATAACTACGGTTACTTGGATCGAGCCGCAGCAGCTTGAGTACGCGGCCACGCATCTCGGCTGCGGCCTTGTTCGTAAAGGTAACGGCCAAGATATTCATGGGCCGCACCTGGCGTTCGGCCACCAGATAGGCAATGCGGTGCGTCAGCGCCTTAGTCTTGCCCGAACCGGCGCCGGCCAAAATCAGCACCGGACCAGCGGTGGTCTCGGCAGCTTGGCGCTGCGGCTCGTTGAGGTCGGCAAGGAGTGGATTCACTATCTGATTTTACCTCACCGAACAGGGCCGAACCAGGTTGATCTTTGGCTTGTTCCATACTACGGTAAGCCAACGGCACCGATCATACT
This sequence comes from Candidatus Saccharimonadota bacterium, assembly GCA_029288275.1. Classification (GTDB taxonomy): domain Bacteria; phylum Patescibacteriota; class Saccharimonadia; order UBA4664; family UBA4664; genus JARIHM01. Next base: position 2,142 of record JARIHM010000034.1, read on the forward strand.
GGGGTGAGTTGTGGCCAAGCAAACCTGCCAGGCCTGCAAAGGCGTTGGCTATACGAAGCTCTGCCCGCATGGCAAAAGCAAACCACACAACATTAAAGGCAAACTTATTTACTCGAGCGCCGGCAGCCCGCATCGCGAACGACGGTCGGGACGCTGCG
>JARIHM010000038.1 GCA_029288275.1 Candidatus Saccharimonadota bacterium
GCTCACCCAGATCATACATCTTGAGCTGGGCCGCCGTAGCCCGCAGGTGCTCAGCCGCCCGCGCCCCACCGGCTATAGCACCATAGCTGGCAATAGCTACCGGCTTGTGGTTCCATTCGGCAGCCAAAAAGTCGATCGCATTCTTGAGCGGCGCCGGTACGCCGTGATTGTACTCGGCTGTGAGCCACACATAACCATCAGCCTCACCAATCTGCTGCGACCACTCCTTGGTATGGGCCTTCTCGTACCTGCCATACAGAGCCGGGAGCGGCTCATCGAGCAGGGGCAAGTTAATCTCGGCCAAATCAATCAGCTCAAATTCTGCATCGGTGCGCTGCTGGGCTAGCTTCATCAGCCAAGTTGCCGGCTGAATACCGAACCGCGTCGGCCGGGTCGATCCCAAGATAACCTTAATCTTGACCATCTCTATCCTTTCGTATACAATATATAGTACTATAAATAGTATAGTAGTATACTGTAATTGTAAAGCATGAAAACATCACCCACGCTCACTAGCTGTAATACCCTGGCGCCAACTCTGGCGATTATCGGCGATAAATGGACGCCGCTCCTTATTCATGCCCTGTCGCAGGAGCCACTGCGGTTCTGTCAGCTCCAGGATGCCGTTGGGGGCATTAACCCGCGCACCCTCTCGGCCCGGCTGAGCAATCTGGAACACGAAGGCATTATCATCAAAGTTACGCGCGCTACCATGCCGCCGCACACCGAATACGCGCTTACCCCTAAAGGCACCGATCTGCTACCGATCCTGCGCGGAATGTTTGATTGGGGCCACAAGTATCATTAACACTTCCGGCAGAATTTTGCCGTTGGGCAGAACCGTTTCATCACTTGGCCGCATATCGCGCTCCACAAAGCCTCGATGCCGGAAATACTGGATCGACTCAACATCGTAGCTGGCCACATTGGCAATAATGTCCTTGGCCGGACCAAACCACTTCAGCACCTGGTCAAGAAGTTGGCTACCCAGCCCCTGCCTTTGATACGCTTCCTCAACGTAGAGTTTACGCAGCCACTGTTCATATTCCCCCTGGGTGGCAGCCGCAAAAGCCACCAGCTCACCGCGATCTTCGACTACCCAGAGCCGGCCGGCTTGATTATCTAAGAATCGCTGCTGATATTTAGCCGCCCGCTCCGGCCCGAACTCGATACTACGTAGATCCTCGGCCGTAATACCCAGCGCCGGATTGGGGTATTTGGCAATCGAAATCCGACCCTCCAGTTGGGCCACGGGCAAGAGATCCGAGCTCGTCGCGAGCCGAATCTGGGGTTGCGGCTTAGCTAATCGTAATCGCTTAGGGCTCATATTAATTTTATAGTACACCATGTTTCCCCTGTCCTTAGCTCAATTCGGCACGGACCAGCAATGAAGCGACTAAAAGCAAGGATTTGAGCCGCTGATGCCGGAGTCGAACGCATCAGTGTACGCATTTACTACAATGAGGTTTGCATGGACGAAACCGCAAATCTTCCCTACGCGACCGCCACGCCGAATATCGCTCAGACTACTGGCCAATGCAAAACTGGTGCGCTGCTAACGCAAAAAACCGCCAGCCTGCAAGGCAGTGGCAGTTTTTTTGCGAATAATTCCCTGGTGGAGCTAGAGGGATTCAAACCCTCGACCTCTGCAATGCGAATGCAGCGCTCTATCAGCTGAGCTATAGCCCCTCACACAATTGGTAACTGACTTATTCTGCCTGGTTACAGGTGAAAAAGCAAGGCTGATTGCAATAGGCCGACTCATGGCTTACAATCCGGAACGGCCCAATCTCTACGAAGAAAGATAGGTCATGGCGAGGCAAAAGCTCAATCCGCAAGTAGCGCAACGCTTCAAAACCTGGCAAATCAAGCGAAAGGCCCTTAGAAAAAGGATCAATAAAGAACTAGAAGGGAAGAACAGACGCACAGCCCTTGCGGAACTAGCCAAGATTCATCATGAGATTCTAGAGACTGAGAACAATTGGAAGAAGGGAAAGACTCCCGACGGGCGAGCAATGGAGTCGCTTAATCGCGTAATTGCTGGGGTAGACAATGCTATGAGGCAGAGCTGGGAGGAGTGACGGCGCAGGCTAAGGCACGATCACTACCTACACAATAACGCTCCCCGTAAATAGAAACACTAGCCTAAAAAGGCTCATAGCCGATGCTCGCACAACGCGAGCGTCGGCGTTTTATTTTTGTGGCTCAGAATGCTTACTGGTACTGTCTCTTATACACATCTGACGCTGCC
>JARIHM010000045.1 GCA_029288275.1 Candidatus Saccharimonadota bacterium
GGCAGCGTCAGATGTGTATAAGAGACAGGATTTGAATTGCCCCACCGCTGTGATAAGCAGGATGTGACGCTCATCATGCGCCCCGCCCAAGATGGTGACGCAGCCCGCCTGGCTGAGCTTCTGGGTGATTTTACGGTGCAGCAATTCCTGTTCTTGCAAGGCGGTCCAACCACTCAGGACGAACAGGACTTCCTGGAGAGGCTGCGCACCACCTCGGAGGAGATCGTTTGGATGGTGGCGCTACGGCGTGAGGCTGAGGGTCCAGAAGAGTTTGTCGGCCTCACGAGCCTGCGGCGTCAGCGTAACAATAGCCGGTTGACGAGTGGCATTAACCTGGCCAACCGGACATTGTGGGGCAAGGGCATTGCCGGTGCCACGCATGTCCTGCGGACCTGGTATGCCTTCTGCGAGCTGGGAGCCTATGCAATCGATTCGTCCTACGTAGAAGTGAATGAGGCTTCAGGACGGGCGCTGGCCCATGCGGGCTATGCCGAGGTGGGTCGCCAACCTCGGGCGCACTTTACGGCTGGCCGGTGGTATGACATCGTGCATATGGCCTGCTATAACCCGCAGACGGCGGGCGTGCTGTGGCCTCGGGAAGACATTCCGGCAGCTGTGCGCGAAGCGATGTCCCGTACCGAAGCTACGCTCAAAAAGGCCACCTCGATTATCAAGCCGCGGTAACTCACTCCTTCGACTTGGCCTCGCTCGTCAGCTGACGAGCGAGGCCTTCCCCTTCTTAATACCAAAAGACGGGCCTCATGGCCCGCCTGGTACTGATAGTCTTGAAGCTTAGAGAGGTGGCACCTGCAGTACCCTCTACAAAAGAACATGCTCTATTTGTATGTGTCTAAACTCCACTCCGACTACCTGCTCTGGTTTTAGCATTAGCGGTTCGGAGAATCAATTGGACAAAATTCCAAAAATTCGAACCTCTTACGAAAAATGCTGGGACAAGACAATGGTCTCGTCCCAGCAAGTGGTTAGGATCGCTTTAGGTAACCGGGGCAGCTACAGCGTTTACCGTCCTTGGGGTCGGTGTAGAGATGCACACCATGCACAATGAGCTTTTTGGCGTCCTCGCACCGTCGAACAACTGAAAACGTACCGGTTTTGCCCGAGCTTTCTTGCCCATAACTTCCTTCTACAATCGGGCAGGGCGCTAGCCTCTTTAGCACGATTTCTTTTCTGGCCTGCTCTCGAGCATCGTCCTACCGTTGCAAACGTAGGTATAGCCAGTCTTCTTATCAAAGGTGGAATGAGGCGGGTGCGGCTGCCCGTTGCGAAAATCTGTGCATGACATGCGCTTTATTTCTGGCTTCCCCTTGGCCATGACTGCCTTCCGCTGTACCTACTAACAGTACTTGGAATTGATTTCTTGCGGGTCATGGTGCCTGCGCCGGCGCTTTCCTTGAGCAACCGGCAGGCCGTTGCAGAGATACGTTCTGCCGGATTTCGAATCGATTTTGGCGTGAGCCTCGTGTCTCTTTCCGGCACGGGCTTTCCGGCACGGCAGGATGGATGGCCCTGGTCTTCTCTCCATGCACGCCCTTATCACGGTGATCAGTGGGCCGGGTCTGCGCTTATCCTAGGGGATAACCCGGACACCAGCAGCGTTTGCCATCTTTCGGATCATTATAATGATGACCCTCGTGCTTTACCGAGTTCTTATTTTTCTCGCACCGCCGAGTAACCGGCGGTGGCTTACGACTGCGTTTAGCCATCTGTATCGCCCCGAGATAAGGGCCGACTATATCCCGTACTTGGGATGGATATGGGTCTTATCTCCCTTGTGGCAGAGCTGGCAGCAGATGGTGGATTCACCTCGCACAACCCGACCCTCCACCAAATTACTTTTCCGGCTTGTCTTACAGTGACTGGTGCAGTCGCGCGACCGGCTTGTTCCCTTAGGAAGAATAATGTCCGGCTCGGATTTTGCCTCACACATAGGTGCGTCCTCGTCTGTCGAGATTCTAGGCTTGGGCTCAAACCCGCTCCATATTGTACCAACGCAAGTAGCTTTGTCTAGTGCGCGGCGAGCGTTTGGACGGAGAAGCCCGGGCAATACTGGGCAGCGAGCGGAATGAGAAGCGTGGTGGTCTGATTTGGCGGATAAACTTTGAGACTCGTCGACATAGCGCTGCAGGCGCCAGGCTCAAAGTTGCCGGCGTCTGGGAAGCCGACGGCCGAGGCGGCCGCCTGGCCGGGCGCTAGGGTAATGGTGGGACCAGCAGCGCCGCTGCGGGCAGCCGGTGCACCGAGCTGTACGCCACTGGCGTTTACCAGCGATACGCCCGGGAAGCCGTAGACGGTACACCTGTGGTTGCTGCGGTTCGTGAGAATAAGCTGGCGGTAGAGCGTTCCGGCTGTGCCGCCGCCGGTGGCGTCAAGGGAGCCGGCAAGATTACCGGTGGCGCATGCGGTGACAGGGCCGGTGCTGGCCACTGGTGATGGTACGGGAGCGGGGGTGATAGTGGCGGCGGCCGTAGCTGTAGGGCTGGGTGAGGTCATGACCGAGCTGCTAGGCGATGGCGAGCTGCCAATACTGCCGGTCCCGCCCTGGCGAGTGTAGGCCCAGAACGCAAGCCCCACGATCAGGAGAATGAGAACAGCCAGAATAATGAGGCCTAGCAAGTCGCGCTGTGTCTGCTGGGTTTGTGCAGTGGCTTGCTTTGATGATTTCTTTTGCGCCATACCTAACCTCATTATGCTAATGCTTAGTTTGAGCAGTTTACTCGCTTTTTGGCAAAAACAAAAGAGATATTTTGCTCATTTTGTTGATGGTGCCAAGAACACCGCTCGGTATACTAGGTCAATGAGTTCACCCGCTATTCTTATAGGTACCTCGGGCTGGCATTACGCCGATTGGTACGGCCGCTTTTATCCGCCAGCAGTTAAGGCTTCCGAGCAACTAGCCTATTATGCCCGTCAGTTTCCTGCCGTAGAGATTAATAGCTCCTTTTATCATCCGCCGCGCCTCGAAACGGTGCAGCACTGGGCCGAGATAGTGCCGCCGGAGTTCCAATTCAGTGTCAAGCTTTACCGATACCTAACGCATACAAAACATCTCAATCTAGATGCCGAGGCCGTGGCGGCACTTCATGCATTTTTTGATACTCTGGCACCCTTGCGCGGCCAGCTCGCGGCTGTTTTGGTGCAGCTACCGCCAGGTTTAGCAGTAGACAACGGCCGACTTCGCAATCTGGCGGAGCAAGTTCAGGTAGCCCGGGTACGCTTAGGACTTGAGCTGCCGTTAGCCATTGAATTCCGTCACGCCAGCTGGTTCAATGATCAGACATTTGAGCTTATGCATCAGTACAGAATCGCTAATGTTATAAGTGACACGCCAGGCCGCTGGCCTATGAGCTATGCTGTCACGGCCGAGCTAGTCTATATACGACTGCATGGCAATCGTCGGCTTTATAGCTCAAGTTACACTCAAGCCGAACTAACGGAGTGGTATGAATTTATGCAAACTCAGGTTGCCGAGGGGCGCCGGGTGCTGTGCTTCTTTGATAATACGTCCAAAGCTGTAGCACCGCATAATGCACAGACTGTCCTGCGCCTCATGGAGGCTCGTGCTGAAGCGAATAGGCTAGATTTGTAATTTTGGGCGGCCGCAGGGCCTGGCTTTAGCAGCTGTTTTTGCTAAAAGGGATGGCGCTTGTAAGCGCCATCCCGATATTAGAATCCGGCCAGCTGTAGACCGAGGAGCGTCTTGGCATCTGGATTAGCCTGCTGGGTAATGAAGGCCCGAGCCTTATCCGGCGGCTGAAGGCGCACAATAATGCTTTCGTTTTCGGCCGCCACTCCCGTATGCTTACCGTCCAGCTGATCCACAAGCTCGTCATACGCCTGGGCCGGCAACTCAATAACCGCTCGTACCATATAAACGCGCTCATTGGTAAGGCCAGGCGTTGCTAATACGGGCTGTGGTATCAACAGTTCTAGCTGTGGCTTGATTGACGCATCTAAGCCCAGCTCCTCAGGTAGTTCTCGGCCGGCTGCCTCCAGCGGACCCTCGCCGAACTCTATGCCCCCGGCTACATTGGCCATCACTCGCGCACCAGCCGCTGGCCGGTATTGCTCAGTAAATGCCAGAACTGATCGCTCGTTATCGGTGATAACCGTGACCACATCTACGGTATCCGACCGTAGCGTGAAGTAGTGGGACCAGGATTCGCCTTCAATGAGAACGGCCAACATTAACTTCTGAACGTGCCCGCCCCAGACGTCGGCAGCCACCACTCGTATCTGGTGGTAGTTTACCTCCCCTGCTCGGCCAGCCCAAGCCTGGAACAGTGCTGATTCTCGCACCATCTTCTCAGTCAGGCCGACATCGCTACCAATGTGGATCTTCATGAGCGCTCCTCTGGTTGGTTCGCAGCCGGGCCGCCCCTACTATAGCAAACTATGGGACCGATTGATTGGCCAAGGTTGGATCGATAAATACTTTCCAGAATGGCGATGTGGTACTGGTATCAAACTGAAACTTGGTACGGATGATCTCGCGCAGTCCTGGTCGCGTGAATTCTTGCAGTGGTTCGGCGGTTACCAAATAATCCTCAATCTGCCGATACGTTGTCGCTAGTCTCGTTTCTTGCGTATTTGACAGTTGTGCCTTTATAGAGCCACTTTTTAGTTGTGAGGTTATCTCACGTAGGTCGTCGAGAGAGGCATCAATCTGGCGGGGGTTGGAGGCTAAGCTGGCCACATATAGCAATACATCAACGGGTGAAGCGCTCATTTTGGTGGTGACCTCGGTTGCTTTGATCTTCGTAAAGCTGTATCCAGCCATCATAAAACAAAGAGCACCTACGTAGGCTGGGATTTGAACAGAGTTAGCCGCATACCAGCTCGTGCTGGGTATGAGCACATTGACTGCGGTGTAATGAATGGCTGCAAAAACATTGATACCCAAGGCGGCTATGAGCCAGCCCAGCGCTAAATGATAGCGCGTCGCTGCCGCTCGGCGGATATGGATGAGTCCCATCATACCAAAGAATAAAACCGAGCCACACCATATGTTGAGACCATTCACGGTGGCGAAGGCTGTAGCCGATAAGTCCGTGTGAACGTGCGGCAGAAACGCTGCGAGTACGGCCATAAGCGTGGCACCAACAAAAGCTCCTAACGGTGAGAACCAAAAGCCGCGCAACTGCAACAGCCGGCCAAACCCTCGCACTCCCCAAAAGATCAAACTTACGGCCGCAATATAAGGCACAATTACAATGCCGGTATTTGCAAGAGCCTGTAGATGGAAGAAGTTTACAAATGGAAACTGCAGCGGCGCCAAGCTGTATAGCACAATGCCGGCGTACATATATGCAAACGCCTTGCGCAGAGAGTTTTTAAAATTTTGTAGTCCAATTACAAATAGCGGAATAGCGCCGCCGCTCAAAAGCGCCACGCTCAGTGACACGATAAATGAGAACATCGGCGATCGATGATGAAGCAGAAATAACGCCATCACGATCACTACGGCAATACCATACACTCCCAGGCTATATTGCATAACCCGCTTTCGCGATCGGTCCGACACTGTTTGCATGCGCCCCTACCAAGAATACTACTTATGCTAAAAGCATAAGGCCCGCCAGTCGCAGATGCAACTGGCGGGCAGTGACTAACTCGTTAGCAGGAGCCTGGCTCTGCTACTTTCCATTCGGCTCCGGTGCTTAGCTGGCGGAAATAGGCTTCCGCATCAGCACCCAGTTCACGGCCAATCGCGCGTGTTCGCCCCCAGATAGCACGCCGTCTTTCAGGGCTCGGCTGCTCGCCCTTCTTATCAAAGTAGTATCCGCCCAGGATCCGGTCGTGCTCCCAGCGGTTTCCCGCGCCGTCCTTTAGCTTTACAACGACCTGCGCGTAGATCTTTTCGGCCACGGTTTGCCTTTCAAGTCGGATTTCTTGAGCAAGCTAGCAGGGCGCTGTAGCTCCCTCATATTTCCAGCCGCTACCGCCGGGCATAGCAACGATAGCGCCAACAGCCAGCTTGGGATGCTTGCGCTTGGCTCTTTGGATCGCTGTTTTGATCCGGCGTTTCTCGGCTCCGGTGAGACTAGGTTGTCTTCCATATTCGACCTGGCCCGTCCAGAGAGAAGAACCGAAGTACTCCTCATCTCCGACGGCCAAGTGGATCTCAACGGTTACCTTGGCCATTTCCTGGCTCCAAATCTAGATACGGACTAGCACTGCTTTGTGCTTGAGCTTTCATAGCCTCAAGTATGACCCGTGGCTACTTCAACGATGGTGGCACCCACAGCCGTGCCGGGATGTTCTGACTTGGCACGTCGGATGGCTGTCTCAATATGTCGCCGTTGACCATCCGTAAGCTTGGGTTGTTGCCATCTCTCAACCGTGCCCGACCAAAGGGCGGCCCGACGGCGTTCACGAGAATGAACGAAGAGGAAGATTCGGACCTTAACGACGGGTTCGCCCACTCACTAATCGCTTTCAGTCAAAGATGTTCAGAGTAAGGAACGGTACTACTATACCATGGGCTCTGCCGGCCGTTTTCATGACAGATGTATTTAATCCGTTGTTCGCCTTTTGCAATCTGATGAGTATAATGAGGGCGAACAACCACCTGGCGTTGTTTGCAGGTTTACATCCCAGCTAAGGAGCATGAGATGCTTATTGCTCGTCGAATACACGGCAGCAACCTGGTGCATCAGGTTGTCCTGGCGGGATCCATCCTTAACATTGGCGCCCAGGCGTTCCTCTGGATTGCCTTTGCCCGGGATCTGCTAGCCCATAACTGGCCAGTCGGGCTGTGGGCCCTGTTTGGTCTGGGCGGTATGCTCAGTATCATTACCCTGTGGTTCCAGCTCGAACAGTGGTACAGGCCACAGCCAGACGCTGAGCCTGGCCAGAAACGCCGCCATACCAGCATCGACCAGATGGCCCTCATCGGGGCTATTGTTAGCGTAGGCGGCAATATGATTGACCTGGGTGTGATGGGCTGGGTGGGGGTGCCGTTACGGCCTATCAATTACACTTTGGGGGCTATTTCGTTCGGGATACTCGTCTTTCTCGTCCTCCTGGCTCGAGTGATGCCGTGGCTCAATACATTACCAGGGGTGGCGCGCTATAAGGCTATACTCGCTTTCAGTACTCGGACAGTTATCCAAAGTTGCATGGGTGTCATTGCCTTCGCTAATCATACTCAGCCTCTGGGCATGCTGCCCTTGTTTGCGCTGAGCTTGATTGGCCTGACGTTCTGGGCCATGTTTGGTATCCAGGTGCTCGATGAGCCCACGGTCCCAAGCCGGGCAACCTTTTATGTTTGGTCCGCCAACTTGGTCTCGATTGTGGTACTCTGGGCTGCCTTCTTGCGGGCTAGCATACCGTAGCGGCGCACCGGTTGCGCTGCCTCGTTGGTGCTCGGTTTCTCGAGCGCCAACGAGGCTATTTTTATAATGTCTTTATAAAACGCACTGCTAGTTTATAAGTGAAGACAGTTTCGTGATTGGTCAGATCCCAAGTAGCAAGTTCTTGGCGCACCAGCTCTGCATGTTGCTTACTGATGTCACGCAGCGCATTGCCAGCCGAGCTGCGAGCGTAGTCGCTCGGGTCGGCGCGTAAGCTGGCTAGGAGCTCAATGGCTACCCTGGGATGATCCTTAAAGTACGGTCGTGCCGTCCAGATTCGCAAGCCTTCGCTCGCGGCGCGGCGTTGGTTAGCTTCTTTGGCTGCAAGCTGGCTTCGTATCCGATGTCACGGCAATACTGATCAAAAGCGCGAGCTAGCATCTCTTGAAC
>JARIHM010000084.1 GCA_029288275.1 Candidatus Saccharimonadota bacterium
GCTAACGTGATCAAGCCACCAGCCGCGATAAGCAGCTGCAATGGTGTGATTGGGCCGAAGACGAGCCGGCCGGCGATTTGATCGGGCCGCAGGCGGTTGGCATCGTCGGCTTTGGCGTTGTCACCCTGAGTGGTGAAGGTACCGTCAGCGTTTTGCCGGATAATGCGGTGCAGCTCTGGGCCGGCGTGACCCGCAAAGGCGACGATGTCGCCCTTTTCGTAGGAGCTGCTGCGCCAGAGCACGACCCGGTCGCCGTAATGGAGCGTGGGCTGCATGGACCAACCCCGGATGGTCACCAGCGAAGCCGGCGTGAGGCTACTTAAGACAATCAGACCGGTTGCCACAATGACGGCAACGAGGCCCAATCCCACGCGTGCCAGCCACCTCATGGCTGGTCCCCCGCTCCGGTCGGACCGTTGGAGGGCGTGGTCGGCACTAGTGCCTCTGTGGTGGGAGCCGCGCTAGGCGCGGACGGCGTTTCAGCTTGGGTGGGCTCCGGCGCCACGGCTACCACCTTGGTGGGCGGCGATGGAGCGGTCGTTGGCGTTACCATGGGCCCCGGAATTGGCGCAGGCGAGCCCGCCGTCAAGTGCGGTGCCACCACCCGCTGCTTAACCGTTGGCGGCACAATGATCGCTGCCGGCGCCTGGGTCCCTTCGGCCAGTACTGTAGGCGGTACAGCCGTCGTGGTGGGCGCCGCGGTGGTGTCTGCCGGCGGACCAGGCAGTACATGCACCGTCACCTGAGCGCGGCCAGTATCAGCAAAATCAGCACCCACAGAGGCCACTTCCACTGCCCCGAGCAGCCAGCCAGTCGCACCCATAACCATCAACAACAGCATCAACAGCAGCGAGCGGTTCACGTGATGCAACCGGCCCAGCAATCCGGACAACGTCTTCCCTCCTTAGGAAGTACTACAAAATGGCCCCAAGCCGCAGCTTCGAACCATAAAATGTGAGAGCGTGACGGAGGAACCTAGGAGGCTCCTCCGTCACCGTCGGACGTTACGAGGACTGGCCGCTCTGCTGGTGGGCCTGGTCGAGGCGGAAGCTCCAGTGCGTGGTGCAGGTAAGACCCTGCAACGCGTTGTCATCAACCCCGGGCTCATCGATCATATTGATCGCCACCGGAATCTGGACTTCCTGCCCCGGAGTCATGCCGCTCGACAACGGCATCGAGGTGTTCGACCAGGCGGCAATCGGCTGTGCCGAACCCAAGCCGGTCATCGAGAGCGTGAACTTGCTGGCCACGTTGGCCGGCGCGTTCGGGCCGCAATCGATGGTGCCCAGATTAGACACCGACAGATCGCCATTCAACTGGTTACTCGTGTTAGTAATGTCCAATACCTGTGCCGGCACGTTGCTGCCGGGCCAGACGGTCCAGCTCAAGCTGGTGTCGTGACCGGAGCCCACGGCCATGCCGAAGGTCGGTGTGGAGACCGAGTTGTCGCTGCCTCCCTGATCGGAGAAGTTCGCGCCGACCCCGCCAAGGGTGGACAGCGCCAGACCGGCCAGCAGTGCCATGACGGCCACTACCGCCACCAGCAAGGAATTCCGAACTCGATGGCCCCTCGATGCCGTCGGCGTCTGAGGCGCTTCGACCGGCTGATCGGTTGACGAGTTCATCGCATCCGCGGACATCAATGTCCCTTTCTCAAGAAAATTGAGAGTATGAGGTCTGTGAAGGTGCCCCTATGTTGGCCTAGGATCGCCAGGCTCAACAGTTTTAAAATGTACAGGGTTTGCCTATAGACGTCAATGAAAATTATCAAAAATAACAGCTCTCTATCTGTAAAAAATGCTTTGGCCCAACGGCGCATGCCGGCCGTCAATCACCCTTGACCGCTTGACAAAAATCAGGTATGATCTACCAGTTATGAAAGCTGGAATCCACCCTGAGGTCTTCGAGACCACCGTCCACTGCAACGGTTGCAATACCACCTTTACTTCACACACCACGGTGAAGGAGATTACGGTGGAAATTTGCTCCAACTGCCACCCGTTCTACACCGGCAAGCAGAAGCTGGTCGACACGGCTAACCGTGTAGCTCGCTTCGAGGCTCTGCAGGCAGCCAAGGCCAAGCTCGATGAGCAAACTGCGGCCAAGAAGAACAAGCAGGACGCCAAGCTCGCCAAGATCCAAACCGAACTACAGGACGAGACGGTCGACGCTGAAGCCGAGGCCTAAGTTCGTTCATGCATGAGAGAGCGCCCCTGAACCGGCGCTCTCTTTTTGCGCTCTTTTACTGCTAAACTAGAAGCCATGGATCTGACAGAACAGAAATTCCGAACTGAATACGCCGAGCTGGCCGAAGCTATGACCGATGCCAGCCTGTTCGGCACGCCCAAGATGATACAGCTAGCCAAACGCCAGAGCGAGCTCACCCCACTGATCGAACTCTACGACCAGCGTGCCAAAGTAACGGCCGACCTGGAAGAGAGCCGGGCACTGCAGCACGACCCCGAAATGGGCGAGTTAGCTCGTGAAGAGCTGCCGGCGTTAGAGGTGCGGCTGGAAGATATTACCGGCAGACTGCGCCTAGCTCTGGTGCCTAAAGATCCGGCCGACAGCAAAAACGCCATCGTGGAGATCCGGGCCGGCGCCGGTGGTGACGAGGCCAGCTTGTTTGCGGCCGAGCTATTCCGCATGTATGGCCGTTATATCGAGACGAAGCCAGGCTGGCGCATTGAGCTCATGAGCGAATCGCCGAGCGACGTGGGCGGCTATAAGGAGATCATCTTTGAAGTGAAGGGTGATGAGGCCTATGGCTGGCTCAAATATGAGAGCGGCGTGCACCGCGTACAGCGAGTGCCAGAGACCGAGAGCGGTGGTCGCATCCATACTTCCACTGTAACGGTGGCGGTACTGCCCGAAGCCGAGGAGACCGATGTGGAGATTAACGATAACGACCTGCGCATTGATGTATACCGCTCCAGTGGTCACGGCGGCCAATCGGTGAACACCACCGACTCAGCCGTACGCATCACTCACCTTCCCACTGGTCTGGTGGTGACCTGCCAGGATGAAAAATCGCAGCTCAAGAACAAACTCAAGGCCATGAGCGTGCTGCGCTCGCGCCTGCTGGCCATCAAGCGCGAAGAAGAAGAGCGGGCCGGCCGCGAGGCGCGCCTGAGCCAGATAGGCACGGGTGATCGCAGTGAGAAAATCCGCACCTACAACTTCCCGCAGGACCGTGTGACCGATCACCGCATTGGCCGCACTCAGCATGGACTGCCCGGCTACATGCTCGGCAATATTGGCGATATGCTCGAGGCACTGCGGGCCGAGGACTTGCGGCTCAAGCTGGAGCAGGCAGGTGCTTAAATGACCATCCGCGCAGCGCTCAAGCACGCCGAATTTAGGCTTAGTGAGGCAAAAATTAGCAGTAGTCAGCTCGATAGTGAGCTAATTATGGCCTATGTCATGGGCCGTGACCGTGCCTGGCTCCTAGCCCACGATGACACCGAGCTCGACGAACCGCAGCTGGAGCAATTCCACGCGCTTGTAAACCAGCGCTACAACCGCACGCCACTGGTGCACTTGACTGGTACGCGCGAATTCTACGACCTGGACTTTGAGATTACGCCTGACGTGCTGACCCCGCGCGTGGAGACCGAGCAGATGGTCGAATGGGCCATTAAGTACGCGCCGCAGGGTTCACGCCTCATCGATATTGGCACTGGCTCGGGCGCGCTGGCCGTGGCGGTCGCCAAGCATCGGCCCGACCTGCAGGTGACAGCTACCGATATTTCAGCCAAAGAGCTAGCCGTGGCCCGGCGCAATGCCACTAAGCACGCCGTAATGGTCGAGTTTGTAGAATCAGATTTATGGGCCGGCGTGAACGGCCAGTTTGAGACCATCGTGACCAATCTCCCCTACCTGCGCGATGACGCTCGTAATGAGCTGATGCCTGAGGTCCGCCACGAGCCGGCCATAGCGCTCTTTGGCGGCAGTGATGGGCTGGACTTATATCGCCGATTCTTACGCAATTTGCCACAGCACCTGGTGCCCGGTGGCTATTTATTCACCGAATGCGACCCCTGGCAGCACGAAGACTTGCTGGCTGAAGCGGCCAAGGTAGGATTGACGCCCGTGGAGCAAGGTTACTTTATTTTAGGCTTTCAGCTCCGCGCCTGACGCTGGCGCAGCGCTTCGTACATCAGCAGCGCGCCGCTGGTGGCAACATTGAGCGAGTCAACCTGGCCGTTCATGGGGATCAGAACCTTGAGGTCAGCAGCGGCCATGAGCTCAGGGCCGAGGCCGTATTTCTCCGAGCCAACAGCAATAGCCACACCGCCGGTCATATCGACATCCCAATAGGATTGCGTGGCCTCGGGCGTGGCGGCCAGCAGTTGGATGTGGCGCTCATGAAGCCAATTCAGCAGCTCGTCGGTGGTAGCCTCCGCGACGGGCACCGTAAAAATAGCTCCTTTGCTGGCCCGAACAATATTGGGATTGCTCCAATCGGTGATGGCGGCCGGCGCGATCACCGCATCGGCACCTACGGCATCGGCCGTGCGCAGCATGGCGCCTAGATTGCCGGGCTTCTCCACCGACTCGCACACCAAAATAAGCGGAGCGGCGCCGACCGTGAGGTGGCTTAACCGCGTTTCGACAGCCGGGAACATAGCTAGCCAACCGTCCGGGCCATCTCGGTAGGCGGCCTTCTCGAAAGCTGCCCGGCTCAGCTCCAGCGCTCCCACGCCGCTCACGCGCTGTAGGAGCTCCAGCTGGCCTGGACTAGCCATAAGTTCAGGGCAGTAATACAGCTCCTTGGGCCAAGCACCACTGGCCAGCGCGAGTGATAGTTCCTCGTAACCCTCCACCAGCATGACACCAGCCTCCTGGCGATCACGCCGTCGCCGTAGCGCCACCAGCTCTTTAACTTTGGAATTTTGCGGACTCGTAATAATCATCTGCTTTAGTGTAGCATCGATATTTCATAATCTGGAATTCTCGGATTGGATCGAGCGTGGCACTTGGTGGGGCAAAGCCACAGGCCAATCCTCGGGACGTATATTCTATAATTTAGAATTTGGCGCAACGGGATAGTTTTTAAGGCCAAATTTGAGTAGCTAAGACAACTTTTCTAAATTTTAGAATACTCACTAGGGAGTAGGCGCCTGAGCCAGTGTGACTGTCACCGTTATGGTTTTGCCACTGCGCACCACGGTGAGCGGCACCTTCTCGCCTACCTTGTGACTCGCAATAAGCGATTGCAAGCTGGTCGTAGAGGTGATGGCGGTACCGCCTACCTTCGTAATAATATCGCCGTCCTTCAGACCAGCGGCGGCCGCCGGGCTACCGTCCACTACCGAGGGGTTCTGATCATCACCATGAAGCCAGGCACCGTCGTTGACCTTTAGGTTATTGGCCGAGACCACATCGCTGGTGAGCGGTACATAGCGCACGCCCAGGTACGGCCGGACGATCTTGCCGCTGTTCTTCACGCTGTCAATGAGGGATTTAATGTCGTTAATCGGTATAGCAAAGCCAATATTCTGCGATCCCTGACCCGCCACGGCCGTATTCATGCCGATCACCTGGCCAGCTAGATTCACCAGTGGCCCGCCAGAATTACCAGGGTTAATAGCTGCATCAGTCTGTAATAGATCGCTCAAGCTCTCGGCGTTCTCGCCGGTGCCATCATCGGCAGCGGTGACCGGCCGGCCAATACCTGAGATCACTCCGGCTGTGACGCTGTTTTGGAACTGACCCAGTGCATTCCCGATAGCCACCACGCCCTGACCCACCCGCACACCGCTCGAATCGCCGAGCGTCACAGCCGGCAGCCCGGTGGCATCAACCCGCATGAAGGCAATATCATTGATAGTATCGCGCGCCACTACCCGCGCATTTTTGAGCTCCTTGCCGTCTGAGGTAATCACCGAATACGTGGCGTTCGTATCAGCCACCACATGCTTATTCGTGAGGATTAACCCGTCGGAGCTTACAATCATGCCGGTGCCCGCCCCATCCTGCTCCACTGACTGGCCAAAAATACCCTGGGCTGTGGACTTAAAGGTGATCGACACCACGCTGGGTGAGACCTTCTTCGATACGTCGATCACGGCCGAGCTCTCCTGGACCACCACCTGCTGCTTGGCCAAACCGGCGGTGCCCCCGGCCACGTAATAGATCACAGCATATGAGCCCACGGCGCCGCCCACCAGTCCGACTAACGCGCCCACGATCACCAATCGCTTCGTTAGCGTGTAGGCCGAGGCCGGAGCGGAAGTGCCATCCGCCTCCGGTTTCGCCGCCTTTGCCGTACCGGCATCGCGCCCAGGCTTGGTCTCAAAGGTATGCTCGACTGCTTCTTCGGTCATCTGCTCAGACATAAATCCAAGTGGCCCTCATAATTCTCTTTGAATTGTAGCACCCTCAGTCTGAGGAGAAGCTTAAAGGGTGCCCCGCCAGGGAGTGCCGGCAATAACAATCCAGATTAAAATCAGGCTAATGAGTAGATATTCGGTCAGGCGAGCTCGGTTGAGAGTGCCCTGGCGCTGGGCCGCATAGATACTGCCAAAACAGTAAGCCAGCGCTGTGAGCACAATGGCTGGCTGCGGCACAATCACATAATTGCCTGGGGAAATATAGGTGACGAGCCAGGTTAGGAACACCCACGCAGCCTCGGTAGCCACCAGCGCCCAGGTAGCAGCCAATACCCCGGCGGCACGCTCCTGGCGGGCCGCCAATAATTGGTAGGTGGTCACATACACGGCCACCCATAATAGCACTAAAGTAACTGGTCGTGGGGGCCCGGCATGCGGCGTGGCGGCCAGCAAAAACAAGGCTTCAAACACCACCGCCTGCACCGCCAGGAGCGTAATCAGACCGGCCTCGGCCGTGGCGGCAAGACGGTTACCCCATAGGCGCCATGCCGCGTACAGTACTGCCACAGCCAACTGCGACAAAGCCTTGGGTAGTAACGCAATCATCGCCACAATACTAAGCCCCACTACCAGCCGCGTAGCCTGAGCCCACACCGCCGCGGCCGACAGCCGGCGCCGCGCCGGCCACAGCTCTACTACCAATACTACGAGCAGCGCCGGCACCACAAGACCGTGGCTCGCCAGGGCCCAAACCAGGCCGGCCACAATCACACTACTTATGAGGGGAAGCAGGCGGCCAGCTAGCCCCCGCGAAGTACTAGCTACTGGCGCCGTGATAGTCACTGCCAAGAATAATCCTTATCTCTGGAGCTGGCGCAGCTGCCGCTCCCGGCGAGGCTGCTGGTGAAGGCGAGGCCGACGGAGGCGGCATTACCTGCGCCTTTACTCCAAACCGCTGTTCCAGATAATTGATAGTATACGGCTTCTTGCCGTTTGTGTAGTCATAAATGACGGTTTTGGTATATGAACCCGTAGCGCTCATTGGGTCCAAGACATTATAATGCGCCGCCTTCAAACTGGCTACTACCTGCCCGGCCAGCCCGGTTGTACTCGTGCCGTTCTGCACTTCAAGAACGGCATTTTCATCCACAATATAGTGATCAATAAAGACATTCTTTACAAAATCGTGAATGGCGCTGTAGTTAAAATTGCCAAGCTTGGGCAGTTCAATGTAACCCGCGCCAGGAATGAGGTTAGTCCCTCCCTGCAAGAGCGATTCCGGCTTATCGGCATCCAGCACTTTGCTGGCGATCTTGGTAGGATCGATATCTTTGGCAATGCTGGCCAGAGTTTTGATCTCGTCAAGCTGCAGATCGGTCTTCACGTGATCCCCAATAGCATCAATTAATCCGGTAAGTTTGATCGGGTTGGTTAAGGTAGACAACTGCAGCGCTTTCTGACGCAGTGCCACTATCACCAGCTGCTGGCGAGCCGCCCGGTCAAAGTCGCTGGTGGTCTCGCGCGAGCGGGCAAACTCTAGCGCCTGAGTACCGTTCATGTGCTGCGGGCCGGCCGCAAAATTAATGGGGCAATATTTGCCGGCTAGTTTCGTGCCATCATCACATGGATAGAGTGGATCAACCAGCGGTTTCTGGACCGCAATATCCACACCACCCACCGCGTCTACGGCCTGCTTGAAGCCCGAGAAATCTACTACGGTGTAGTAGTGAATCGGCACGCCCGTAACTTGCTCCACTACCTGCCGCGCTAGCGCCGGACCGCCATATGAGTTGGCGGCATTAATTTTGCCATAGCCATGGCCCGGAATCTGCACATACAGATCACGTGGCACCGATAGCATAGCCACATTCTTGGTCTTAGGGTCGATACTCATCACCATAATGGTGTCGCTAAGGTTGGCGCCGTCATGGCCAGCGCCGCCAATACCCATCATCAAGATATTAACGCGGCCGTCACCTTCGCCTTTGAGTTGGGTGAGATCAACTTTTTTCGCCAGGGCCGGAGCCACGCCGTCCGAGTGAGCAATAATTTTATGCGCGGCAGCGAGCGTTTTGTAACCAAACCAGCCCACGGTGCCTAGGAC
>JARIHM010000112.1 GCA_029288275.1 Candidatus Saccharimonadota bacterium
CCAGAGCCACATCCACAATGCATTCTAGATACCGAGCCTTATTACCGGTGTCATGCCAGGTGCCATCCAAGACTTGTCCATATACGCCCTTGGTACGAGCATATTCACTAATGGCATCGGCCAAGATGACCTCGTGATGCACTGGGTTTCGGGGCGTATGTTGCAGCAGCTCCACGATCTCCGGCGTCAAGATATAACCGCCCACCGAGGCAAAGTGCGACGGCGCCTGGCCCTCGGCCGGCTTCTCGACAAGTTGGTCCATCTTAACCACGCCACCACCTAGCGTTTCGGTAACGCGCGGCACCCCGTAGTGCTTCAGCCGTTCGGGGGCTACTTCAATCAGTGAGATCACCGGCGCCTGCAGCCGCTCGTAGGTTTCCACCAGCTGAACTGCCCGGGGCTTGGGGCCGGTAAAAATCTCATCCGCCCACAACACTAGAAATGGCTCGTCATTGAGCAAATGTGCTGCATTCAAAATGGGCGTGCCCGTCCCGTAGCTCCCCTTTTGGCGCAAATAGACAAAGTTAGCCATATCAGCAATGCGCCGCATTTCATCAGCGATCATGCCCTTGCCGTCGCGATCCAACTTAGCTTCCAGCTCGTACTGATGATCAAAGTGATCTTCTAGGCTCCGCTTGTGAGCGCCGGTTACGATAATAATATCGGTGATGCCAGCCGCCACGGCCTCCTCTACTACATACTGAATGATGGGTTTATCAATGAGCGGTAGCATCTCCTTGGGCATCGCCTTGGTTTGGGGTAAGAAGCGCGTGCCGAGACCGGCCGCCGGGATAATTGCCTTGGTAATCTTGCGTGACATGGTAGCCTTTCTGGTTATTCGCCAAGATATATCTACGGTATCATATGAATTATGACTCTTGCTGCAAGCTTTTCCCGACCTCTGGTATTCGTAGACTTGGAAACCACCGGCGGAAGCCCGGCCCGGTCGCGCGTACTCGAAGTGGGGCTGATCCGGGTGGAGGCAGGCAGGCCAGTGGCCAAATTACAGACACTGGTGGACCCCGAAGAGCCAATTCCCGGTTTTATCACCAACATTACCGGCATCCGGCCGACTGAGGTGATAGGCGCACCGCGCTTTGCAGACTTCGCGCCGCAGCTGGCAGACCTCCTGGATGGAGCTGTCTTCGTAGCTCATAACGTGCACTTTGATTACCATTTTCTACGCATGGAGTACGAGCGGTTGGGTCAAGTATTCCGACCGCCACTACTCTGCACGGTACGGCTCAGCCGGGCGCTGTATCCGGAGGTGCGGGGCCACAAGCTCCAAAACCTGATCGACCGTCATGGCCTGCAGGCCGCCCAGCGCCACCGCGCCTACGATGATGCTCATGTGCTATGGCAATTCTGGCAACTCGTCTGGCAGGGTTTTGCACCTGAAATAGTGCAAGCAGCCGTAGAACGCCAACTGGCACCGCAACGCACTAATCTGTCGGCCGGTAACGAGCCGTTTCTTGCTGCAGACGCATGGTTTCATCCCGCAGCAGCGCGTTACAGCGAATAAGGTAGTCTTTGATGGCAGCACGCGCTGCGGGATCGTAGCTTGCCAGCACTTCGCCTGCGGCACGACCGTACGAGCTCAAGAGCCGCTGCACCTCCTGGCCGCGTGCCGGATCCATCACCGCGTGCACGATCACGCGCCGCCGATCGTGGACGTCGCGCTGGCGACGAGCGTAGCCGGCCTGCTCTAGCCGGTCAATTACGCCGGTAATGGCGCCAGTAGTTAGGCCCGTCTCGCGTGCTAGTTCACCGGCCGTCAGCGGGCCCAGCCTCAGCAGCAGTTCGGCGCATTTATGGTCCGTTAGGTTTAGCCCTAATCGCTCAGCCACCGCCCGGTGGAACATGATCAGGCGCGCTGATAATTCCCGGCCTAGCTCTTCGCCGATATCGATATGCGCTCGAAGCTGAGGGTTCGTTTGAGGCATGGTGGATTACTTAATGAACGTATTATGGCATACATTTGAACTCAAACGCTGAAAAAGCCTGCAAAAGCGCTCACGAGGCGCTCTTGCAGGCTCAAAATCACCGCTTATCGACCGGCGTTCGTTCCGGCCGCGTGTACTGCGACGGCTTGAATTCTAGCGGCCGCGGCCGCCGGATATTGCGCAGCAACCCCACCGAGCCCAGCAGGACGATGACGTACTTGGAGCCATCAATCTGCCACCAATGCCGGC
>JARIHM010000125.1 GCA_029288275.1 Candidatus Saccharimonadota bacterium
ACGCCGGACGATTGGGAAAAAATCTTTGCCGAACTGCACCAAAGCATGAAGGATTGGTTTGAGCGTATCGGCCTGGCTCACACCGACATCCACGAGCTGGAAGTGCCGGCCGCCGACCGCGCCCACTACTCCAAGCGCACGCTCGACTTTGAGTTTAAGTTTGGCTTTGGCACCAAGGAAATTGGCGGTCTGGCTTATCGTACCGACTTCGACCTCAAGAATCATACCGAGCACTCCGGTACCGACCTGAGTTATCTGGACCCGCAGACGAACCAGCGCTTTATTCCGCACGTGATTGAGCCCACCTTTGGCCTTGACCGCCACGTGCTAGCGGTACTCAGTACTGCCTACCACGAGGAGCAGATAGGGGAGAATGACACCCGCGTAGTCCTCAAGCTCAAGCCTGAGCTGGCGCCGGTTAAGATCGCCGTGTCGCCGCTCCTGCGCAACAAACCTGAGCTGGTAGAGAAGGCCAGGGAAGTATATGCCGTCCTCAAAAAAGAGTTTGGTGCCGTTATGTGGGACGACAACGGCAACATCGGCAAGCGCTACCGCCGCCAGGACGAGATTGGCACGCCGCTGTGCGTGGTGATCGACTTTGACACCCTGGAAGATCAGGCTGTCACTATTCGACACCGCGACACCATGGAGCAGACGCGCGTCAAGTTGGCCGAGCTCACCGATACTACCCGGCATCTGCTACTCAAATTCTAGTCATCCGATGGCCCTGTAAAAAGCAGGGCCACACTTTTTGTTTATAACAAGTATTTACATTTTCAAACGAATGTTATAATATTACTAGAAGCATCCCACCAATCTTGGGGTGAATCGGCGCACTTTTCCGATTGACACGCCTAGTTCGATATTTTATAATCTAACTAAATGACGCAAATTATGAGTACGAAATCAGCAACTATGTACGACTACAAATCCGCCACCGAGCACATCCTCGGTGAACTTCGTCGTGACCGCGATCGCCAGATTATTGCACGCCGCTTTGGTTTTGGTTTGAGTAAGCGCCAAACGCTCGAGAAGATCGGCAACGACTTTAATATTACCCGCGAGCGTGTGCGCCAGATCGAGAAGGCCGCCATCCTAAAGATGCGAGCTTCGGGCTCGGCCGAGATTGAGCGCATCAATAAGCTGCTGAGCGAAATTGTGCAGAATTCGGGCGGCGTAGCCTTGATGACCGACGTAGCCACCGCCTTTGGCGCCTCTGAGCGCGACGGCGCTTACGTGGTCTTCTTGACACTGCTAGCCCCCGATGTTGAGCTAATCGAAGAAGACGACCACCTGCGTCTGGCCGCCAGCCTGGCCCCTATCTACAGCCGTAATCAGCTCATTCAGCTGCTCAGTGAGATTATCAAGACGGTCAAGGAGCACGGCAAGCCGATTACCCTGGCTAAGCTTCACAGCAAGCTACCTTCAGAGCTGGAGAGCGCCACGCTAGAGCAAATCATGCGTGTCTCTAAGCAATTGGCTTACTTTGAAGGCAAGTGGGGTCTGGTAAGCTGGCCCGAGGTTAACCCCAAGAGCATCCGCGACAAGACGTACCTCGTACTGAGCCGTCATGGCCGCCCGTTGCACTTCTCGGACATTGCCGGCCACGTCCGTGGCCTAGGCTCAACCAAGCGCGATGTGACCGTGCAGGCCGTTCACAATGAGCTCATTAAAGACGAGCGCTTCATTCTCATTGGCCGCGGCATCTACGCCTTGTCTGAGTGGGGCTACACCCCTGGCACCGTGGCTGAAATCATTTCGAGCGTTTTGCGCGAGGAACAGCCGCTCCACAAAGATGAAATCGTGCGCCGTGTCCTAATGAAGCGCCAGGTTAAGACCACTACCATCATCTTAAATTTGCAAGAAAAAGAGCAATTCGTTCGCACTGCTAAGGCCACCTACAAGCTCAAAGGAGAGTAACGCTTGAACGTTCTGGAGGGGATCGTTGGGTTTATTGCTACCATCCTCCAGCTGATTGGGCTGGTGTTATTCAAGTTTTACGGCTGGGTCGTGGTGGTAGCGATTCTCGGCTATCTTATTATGCAAAACCGGCGCCGCGAGAAATGGGTGGAGGAGGTTGATACCATCCTCCTGCTCATTGAGGTGCCTAAAGACAACGAAAAGAAAGAGCTATCGGCCGAGCAGATGTTTGCCTCACTGCACGGTATTTTGCGCCCCAAGGCTGAACTCATGCGCGAAGGCTCGCTCCAGGAGCATGTATCATTCGAGATTGTAGCTCGCAATAACTCCATCCAGTTCTACGTGTGGTGTCCGCGCCATCTCAAGGATTTCGTGGAGAGCCAGATTTACGCTCAATATCCAACAGTGCAAATCAAGGAGGGTGTTGAAGACTACGCCGCCGAAGGCGTACGCGACCGAGCTATTTACGGTACCGAGCTAACTCTCAACAAAGAAGGCGTACTACCGATTAAGACCTTTGCCTCGTTTGAGGTAGACCCGCTAGCCGGCATTACCGGTGTACTCGCCAAGCTAGAGCAGCTGGGGGAAGAGGTGTGGATTCAGATCCTAGCCCGCCCCATTGATGATTCTTGGCAAGACAAAGGCAAAAAATATATTGAGCAGGTTAAGGTAGGGAAAACCGGCAGTCTGCGCGAAGAGCTCATCAAGGCCCTGCTGCACCTTCCGATTTACATCATCAGCAACATGTTTGGCGCCCTCAGTACCCCACCCGGTAGCGACGCCAAAAAAGGCGAGACCAAGAAGGTGGAGCTGTCCACCGGCCAGCAGACCGTCATCAAGGCGGTAGAAGAGAAGATCACCAAGCTGGGCTATGATGTGAAAATTCGCATTGCCTATCTGGGACCAGATCAGACGCTCGGCCGACAACGCCTACAGGCTATTATTGGTGGCTTTAAGCAGTTTAACACCACGAATTTAAACGGCTTTGAAAGTACCAAGACCTTCAACACCGAAGATTTCCTGGATGATTACCGAGCGCGATTATTCTATGATACGGGCTCGTTGCTCAACATTGAGGAATTAGCTTCGCTCTACCACTTGCCACACAAATCGGTCGAGACACCCAATATGCTTTGGACAACCGCTAAGACGTCCGAGCCGCCACCCAACACGCCAGTGGAGGGCCTTACCGAGGCGCAAGACGTCAGCTTGTTTGGCCTCACTAACTTCCGTGGCCGCCACCAAAAGTTTGGTATTAAGCGCCGCGACCGTGGCCGCCATATGTACATCATCGGCCAGACCGGCGCCGGTAAGTCCATGTTGCTCCAGCTCATCACGCTGTCGGACATTTACCACGACCAGGGATTTGCTGTCATCGACCCGCATGGCGATTACGCTACCGACATCATGAAGTATATTCCTGAGCATCGCTTAGACGATGTGATCTACCTCAACCCAGCTGACCGCGCCTATCCGATTGCCTTCAACCCTATGGAAGTGACCGATCCGGCCATGAAAGATCATATCTCCTCCGAACTCGTGGGTGTGCTCAAGCGGATGTTCGAGAGCTGGGGTCCGCGGCTCGAATACATCTTACGCTACACCATTCTGGCCTTGCTTGACTATCCCGGCGCCACCATGCTCGACATCACTCGCATGCTCAATGAGAAAGATTTCCGCAAACAGGTTATTAAAGAGATTCAGGACCCTGTGGTGCGCAGCTTCTGGGTGACAGAGTTTGCCTCCTGGAACGATAAATTTGCCTCCGAAGCCGTAGCACCGGTACTCAACAAAGTAGGTGCCTTCGTAGCTAACCCTATCGTACGTAATATCGTTGGCCAACAAAAGAGTGCCTTCAATATCCGCCAGGCCATGGACCAGGGCAAGATTCTGCTCGTAAACCTGAGCCGCGGTCAGGTTGGTGAAGACAACGCCGCTATTCTAGGTGCGCTCATGGTCACCAAGATTCAGCTTGCTGCCATGAGCCGGGCCGATATGGCATTAGAAGATCGGCGTCCGTTCTACCTGTATGTCGACGAGTTCCAGAACTTTGCCACGGACTCCTTTGCCGTCATCCTGAGTGAGGCGCGTAAATACGGCCTTAACCTAACGGTAGCCAACCAGTATATCTCACAGATGCCCGAGGTGGTACGTGACGCCGTCTTTGGTAACGTCGGTACTATGATTAGCTTCCGTGTCGGTCCGGGCGATGCCGTGGTGCTTGGCAAATACTTTGAGCCCGTATTCGAGGCCGCTGATATTACGCGATTGAACAACCAAAACATTTTTACTTCCATGATCATTGACGGCGAAAAGGCCATTCCGTTCTCAGCTCGGACGTTGCGCATGCCTGATCCTGAGCGCGATTTGAGCGATCGTATTATCGCTATGTCACGCGAACGCTACGCCTCGCATCGCGATGAGGTCGTGCGCGAGATTCGCTCGCGTACCGAAGAAGCGCCCGCCGACCAAGGAGCCCGGGCCGTCGATACGGTCTTGGGCGACAAACCCGCCGGTCCTACTCTATCTGGTGGCGATC
>JARIHM010000128.1 GCA_029288275.1 Candidatus Saccharimonadota bacterium
GAGCTCGCAGTCAGCCGCCTCCAAGTAAGCCTGACGCAACGTGGACTCGTCGTGGCGCCGGTGGGCCGCCATCATTTTACCCGCCACGTACGGCGACATACCGGCCACCTTGGCTAGCTCTGCCTGGGTAAGGTTGGGCGCGGTCTTGGCGAGCAGCAAATTCCGCAGCTGCCATTGAATCATTGTGAGGATGTAAAGTTCTGGCTCGCGCGCGGCCAGCAAATTGCGATAGGCCGTCAAGGCTGCGTCTACACGGCCAGCCGTCATTGCTTCTACCAAGCCAAAAACTGACTGATCAATACTCGGCGTAACGAGCCGCCGGACCGTATCACGCGTTATGGCGGCATCGTAGTTCACGAGCTTGCCAATCTCGCCAGCTAGACGCCACTGGTCGCCGCCGGTCAGATCGACCAGCTCTTGCACCGCCGCACGCTCAATCGTACCCCCCAGGCGCTGCACCTCCTGTACCACCCAACCGCTGAGTTGCCCCCCTGCCAGCGCCTCAAATTTCATCACCTTGTCGGCCCGGCTGAGCGCTTTAAACAAAGCCGTGCGCTGGTCAATCTCGCGTTCCACAAATACTGCTACGGTACTGTTAGGTACGGCCGTGAGCATGTCGGCTAGCTTCTCGCCCACTGCCTTATTGCCCGCTAAACCCTCCACGATCACCAGCCGGCTATTGGCCAAAAATGGCGCCGCCTGGAGTATCGCTACCAAATCCCGCGGCTTTGCGCTGCTGCCGTCTACCCGTTCTAAGCCAAAATCCGAGCCACTCTTGGCCCGGTATGCCTCAATCATTTGGTTGAGTTGCTGCCGCAGCCCATAGGTGTTGGGGCCGTAAAAAAAGATCGTCATATCGGATAGTGTACACGAAAAAGCCGGCGACCTCTTATGCAAGAGACCGCCGGCCCAACTAATAACTCAGCTAAGCAAGCGCCTAGCCAGCTCGCGATCGGCACTTTCGAGCGCCTGATGCCGAGCCTGCTCTATCGCCTGATGCTCGGCAAATCGTGTAGCTGCTTCCCGAGCGCAGGGCTTGAGCGCTGCTGCCACCTGCCTCTGAGCCTCAATGTATTCCTCATCATCCCAGCTAAACGATTCGAAAATCAAATCGTAACAGCGCAGACAATAAAAAACGTCATAATACCGAGCCATATTGGCATACTCGGATTTCAGGAGCACCCCGGCACGTTCGAGTAGCTTTTTCCAGGTACGCTCTATTTCCCAGGACACTTCAAAGAAGTAACCGCCTTCCTGCAACCGCTCCAATTTGGCCAGCTCCCAGCTGTGGCTTAAGCGCATCGCCAGGCGGCGTGTGAAGAATGGCGCGATCGCTGTAGCCGGAACAAACAAGACCAAGCAGGCCTGAGCGGCAGATGCCGGCCCTTTGATCGGTCCAAGACTCAACGCTGTGATGAGAAAGGCAGCTATCATCACCAAGAAAGTAGCAAGGGCCACTGCCATACCAATCCGGTCAACGGCCCGGCTATAACCCCTAAAGGTGGCCAAATCGCTCTGCCCTCTTTGAGCGCGACGAGCTATCAGCCGAACGGCTTCGGGAGAACGAGAGCTAACCAAGGTACTCATGGCGACATCCCTTCGTGAGTTGGCTGCCATTTTTGTACTTATACCATTACTACAGATCTAAGGCAACACCTGGCACCTGGGGCAAATGTGGGTGCCGCGACCGGCCACCCGGATCTTCTCAATGATAGTGCCGCACACCGGGCATGGCTGGCCCTCGCGCCGGAACACGCGGGCATGCTCCAAATAATCACCCTTGCCACCGAGCGAGTTCACGTAGTGAGCAAAGCTCGTGCCGCCGTGTTCAATGCCGAGGCTGATGATCTCGCGAATAGCCGCATGCAGTCGGCGCACCTCGGCCGGCGTGAGCGAGCCAGCTAACCGGCGCGGATGCAGCTTGGCCAAATGCAGCGATTCGTCCACGTAAATATTACCTACGCCGGCCACCACGCTCTGATCCAGCACCACTGGTTTGATAGGCGCGCGCTTATGACGATCCAGCTGCGCCTGAAAATACGTCACGCTGAACTCCGGCGACAGCGCCTCCGGCCCCAGCCGTGCCACCAACGGGTCGTTGCCCACCTCGGCCGTAGGGACCAGCTTAATCCAGCCAAACTTGCGCTGGTCGTTAAAGAACAGGCTGTCGCCCGAAGCAAACCGAAAAATCACCCGGGTGGAGCGATCTGGTAGCTCATCGGCCATGCTCTGACTAGGGTGCCCGCCGGCAAACCGCTCACCGTCAGCTTTAACGAGCACCATTTGGCCGGTCATCTTTAGGTGGAACAGGAGTGAATAATCATTGCTAAGATGCCACAGGAGTACCTTGGCACGGCGCTGCACGTGGGTAACCTCGGCGCCGGCCACAATCTGGGCAATCAAATCCGCCGGCGCCGGAAAACTGCGTTCCCATAGCACCTCTACGCCTGCAATCGTCTGGCCTACGATCCCTAGCTCCAGCCCTCGCCGGATTGTTTCTACTTCTGGTCCTTCTGGCATGGCATCAATTATAGCTTTCTTGATACAATGTCATCAAATGAGGGATTACGCATGAAAGCGGTCTGGAACGGTGCGGTCATCGCCGAATCAAATGACACGATTGTAATTGAAGGCAACCAATACTTTCCGCCTGATTCGGTGCATCGTGAATACCTCGTCGACTCGGACACGCATACTATCTGCGTTTGGAAGGGCGAGGCTAGCTACTACACTCTGATGGTTGATGGTACGGAGAACAAAGACGCCGCCTGGTATTACCCCAAGCCCAAAGATGGCTCAATCGAGAAGGTCGGCCATGATTTTACGAACTACGTGGCCTTCTGGAACGGTGTTGAGGTAACGGAGTAAGTTATGCCGACCACGGTTACCTCAATTCCGTTTAGTCGCCTAGCTATAGTGGCGAGCGCAGGCTTGGTGGCATTTCTGGCTTTCTGGCAGGGATTTTTTTCATTTTTGCATTACCGGCCATGTGCCATTGTGCAGCCCAATTATGTGCTAGCACCCAACCCTGAAGCCGGCTTTACCGAGTTTGGCATCGCACTGGTAGCCGTGCTGGTACTGTTTGCCGGGGCCAAGCGGTTACGACAAGATTTCGAGATGGGCCAGGCGGCCTATCTGGCCGTAGTGATTAGCCTACTGATAGGCCAGGGTTTACTGGCCTTTGTGTTTCTGCGCTTGTCGACCTGTGCGGCGTAGCTAAAGCTCGCCCCAAGTCTGACCGATGGCGGCATCTACGGCCAGGGGCACACCTAGGTCAATAACGTTGCTCATCAGCTCGGTCATTTGCTGGGCCACCTGCTTACCCTTGGCCTCGGGCGCCTCCACAATCAACTCATCGTGGATCTGGAGCAATAGCTGGCAATCATCGTCCAAAGCCTTAGCTAGCTCAATCATAGCCAGTTTGTAGATATCAGCGGCGGTACCTTGAATGGGCACATTTACGGCCATACGCTCGGCTGCCTGGCGAATCACGAAGTTGGTGGAGCGGATCTCTGGGCAGGCCCGGCGACGGCCAAACAGTGTGGTGGTGTATTGGTTATCATGGGCAAATTTCTTGATACTATCCAGATAGGTCCGCAGTTGCGGCCGGATCTCAAAGTAGCGCTCAATAA
Organism: Candidatus Saccharimonadota bacterium; assembly: GCA_029288275.1. Lineage (GTDB taxonomy): Bacteria > Patescibacteriota > Saccharimonadia > UBA4664 > UBA4664 > JARIHM01. The sequence goes on from JARIHM010000128.1 coordinate 3,633, forward strand.
AGCCGCCAGCCTCCTTCATGTTGGCACCGGTAGCCACGCTCAGACCATGCGCGCTCATGCCGTACAGCACGCCAAAGTTAATAGCCTTGGCCGAGTAGCGCTGTTCCTTGCTAACTTGCTCAAATGGAATGCCAAAAATCTCCGCTGCGGTGCGCTGATGCAGATCCTCGCCGGCACGAAAGGTCTCGATCATGGCCTGGTCGCCGCTGAGTGCTGCCGCCACTCGTAGCTCAATCTGCGAGTAGTCAGCACTTACCAACACGCGGCCGGACGGTGCCACAAAGGCGGTGCGTACTTCGCGACCCAGCTCGGTTCGCACTGGAATGTTCATAAGGTTGGGATTGTTAGAACTGAGCCGCCCGGTCTGAGCGATCACTTGGCTAAAGCTGGTATGAACCCGGCCGTCGGCCTTCACCTGGCCCGGCAGCGCGTCAATGTAGGTATTCTTGAGCTTATCCAGCTCACGAAATTCCATGATAATGGGCACGATGGGGTGGACGTCACGCAGTTTTTCCAGCTCGCCGGCGGCCGTAGAAATGCCGGTTTTGCCTTTTTTAATGCCCGCCGCCGGTAGTCCGAGCCGGCCAAATAG
>JARIHM010000132.1 GCA_029288275.1 Candidatus Saccharimonadota bacterium
CAGCTCCTTGCCCAGGCGGGCCAGCAGGCGCTCACCCGGCAGCCAGTACAGCTCCCGGTCGTCGAACAGCCAGTCCAGGAAGATCATGAGCAGGAATATCCCACCCAGAGCCGCGATGGCCGGGTGCGCCGCGTCCAGGTCGGCCGCGTACTGCGCCGGGTTGTTCAGCGCCAGACTCCAGGCCTCCCACGGGGAGAGGCCGGCGGTCGCGACCACGACGATGATCGGGAAAGCGAACCGCATCAGGAAGACCGCGACCAGGATGCCGAGGGTCAGGAAGGCGATCTGCCAGCCCCGAGACATCCTGATGAGGATCTTGCTGTTCACCACCGCGTTGTCGAAGCTGAAGACGAACTCCAGCACCGCGAGGATGGCAACGGTCTCGGTGAAGTCCAGGCCCCGCCAGAAGAACGACGCGACCAGGATCACCAGGGTGAGGAACAACGGCGTGCGCATGCTTCGCAGCAGCGACGGGTTGCCAGCAGCAGACAAGGGAAACACCTCTTTCCAGAGTAGGACAAAGAACAAGCGACTTGGCGTCACCTACAGAAATAAACGGTACACTAAAAATAAAATAATGTCAATAGTTTTCTCTCCGATCCCCTCACCTAAAAAAGCGAAAACGGCCGGATGCTCGTGATGAGCATCCGGCCGTGTTGAGCTCCCTGATCCGCCGGCGCGAAGCCGTCAGAGCTAGAACATCAGTTGTTGGACGTGATGAGCCCCAGCTCCTTGGCCGCGGCCTCGAGGTCGATGTCGTGCGCCGACGCCAGGGCGTCGATGCCCTCGGCGTAGCCGGCGTTGATGACCTTGACCTTGAGGTCACTCGGGTTCGCCGGGTTCCGGTAGACCGACACGAAGATCGCGCAGCGGAAGTCGCTGACGTCCTCGCCCAGGAAGAACGGCTCCGTGAGGGACAGGCCGGGCGTGTCGTCGACCAGGTCGCTCAGATGGAACATGGTGTTGCTGACGGACCCGAAGGTCGGGAGCTCCTGGCCCTTGGCCTTGAACGCCTGCTGCTCTTCGGGCTTGAAGTACATGTTCGCGGCGATCATGACCTCGTTGGCGTCGGCCGGGAGCAGGTTCCAGTCGAGCTTCAGCCACTCGTCGTCGCCCGCGGCCGCGCCGGTCCGGTTGTCACCGCTGTAGAGCACACCACCTGTGGGGTCCTGCTTGTTGCCCCAGAAGATCCAGTTGTGGGCCTTCTCCTGCGGGGTGTTGCCCAGGACCTTGCGGGCCTTGTTCAGGATGAACGCGTGACCGTCCAGATCCCAGGGGCTGCCGTCGGTGGAGCGCTCGTCCCACTTCAGGCCGACGTAGAACCGGCCGTTGGACTGGGACTTGGCGTCCTTGATGAGGGACTTCGGCTGGTCCTTGATGAGCGTGAGAGCCATGGTTGGTACTCCTTCTGCGTCGAGACGGAGCGACTACCAAGAATCGCGTGTAAAGAACAAGCGGCTCTTAGCAAGTCGCTATACGCTATGAAACGCTACACTATTTATCACGATATGTCAATACTAGATCAATTCTAAATTAAAAAATGGCCGGCCCCGAGAAGGGGGCCGGCCACACCTAGTCGCCATCAAACAGCGGCTTGCTGGGGTCGTAAGTAGGTCCGGTCGCACGTGGCTTTGGCTGAGAAGTCGGTGGTTTTGCCAACTCCTCAACTCCTACCTCGTTCAATGAAGCATTGGGGTTGTAGCCAGACGACGGTGCACGTTCATGACGCGGCCGAGGTGGCAGAATTGGCTCCTTGACTGCCGGTGACGAAACCTCCTCTTCAAAGAGCGGTGCGGCAGGGTTGTACCCCGACGATGGAGCAGGCCGCTTAGGCCGAGGTGGCAGAACCGGTTTTGACTGAACCGGAGGATCAGGTTGCTTCAACTCCGGCACCACCTGCCCCGGGTCATACACCGGTGCCCGCTTGATCGTCGGATCGCAGGGCTTGATGGTGCGCTTCACCGCGTACTTCCGGTCGTACAGGCGAGGCACAATGACCTGCTGACCGAGCAGGAAGTAACGCGCGCTGAGTCGCCAGGCTTCACCGCAGCTCTCTCGACGAGATTCACTCGACGACTGGCCACTCAAAAGCTGCACAACCCGAGCAAGACCAGATTGCAGAAGCTCTTCCTGCTGGCGAAATTCTTCCACCAGGGGGTAGAACTCACGCGGTAGCCGAGTCTTGGCCTGGTGAACATCACCGAGCAAAAACTGGACTTGACGCTGCATCGATTCCGCAAACGTCCTGGCGGCGATGCTGTCCAACTGCGTGAGCTCCGTCGGAAGACCCTCTGGCAGGCGCAGCGGCTCATCGATACGCAATCCTGGCTTGGCCAGAAATGCTGCTTCGGCGGACTCCTGCCATTCCTCTGACTGTCGGAAAAAACCCGTCAACTGACCCACCAAGCCGGCTGGCAACATAGCATTGTTACCGCGAGCTTGCTGGGCAGCATCAAACGCTTCCCCGGCAGCATAGAAGCTGGCAGTAGCGGCCCACGTCGTCAGCAGCCTTGTCTGGCTGGCTTCGTCCGCCGTCCAGGCGTACGCGTCAGCCAGCAACAGGCCAGCTTTAACCTGCTCAGCGCGATTCTCAAGTTCGAGAACTCTTGAACCGGCCTGGCGACGAACTAACAGATCTGCCACAGGCACGTCGCCGCGCAGTCGACCGAAAAGCTCCATTGTCACACCCCCTTATGGGTGGAGAAGTTGTCAACCTACTCTTACGATTTGCAACTCTAACACTTTTTCTGCATAAAAACAATAGATAGCTACGATAAAACTATTTACAATGATAAAAATATATGATATTAGTATAAGCTGTTCGATGCAACTTCCCAATTCTTCTCCGACGAAGGAGTAACCATGCAGTTCGTGAAGCCCGAGCAGGTCAGCACCGGCAACATCACGCTCGTGAAGACCGACAAGGACGCCGCGCCCGTCACCCTCATCAAGAAGACCGATGAAGGCATGGTGGCCGTCATCTCCTGGACTACCGGCAAGGACTACGACGTCTACGCGCTGGTGGTGCTCAAGACCGGCGAGGTGGTCACCGTGGCCACCTTCGGCGCCGAGTTCAAGGGCAGCTTGCTCCGCAAGGGGCGCGTCGAGAAGCGCATGTCCTACAACGGCATCGAGCACCTCGGCGACGTGGTGGCGAGTGACGTCATCCGTGACGGCCGGGGTACCGAGAGCCTGCGTATCCGCTTCGACGACACCATCCGCGCCGTCGTGCCCGTGGTCTACTCGGCCCAGTCCAGCGGTACCGGCTCATTCAAGCGCCACGATGTCAGCATGCTGGTGGACAACGGCGCCGGCGACAAGGTGGAGATCCCGGCGGCCAATGCCAACGATGACGACCGCATCTACAGCTGCGTGCCGGCCGTACTCCACAACCTGGACGACGGCGTCGTCATCCAGGCGCTGGAGCTCTACAGCAGCCGCAACTCGGAGAACCGGCCGGCCGTGGAGCTGCGCCGCGGCGACGAGGTGGTCGTGCTGATGGACAAGGGTCCGCGCAACGACTACAAGTAACACTCGGCATTGCCGACTGTGCCCGCCCCCTCATGGGGTGGGCACTTTCTTTTTGCCGTATTATCTTGTGCCGCTTATGGTTGACGAAAGTAATTATCTATCGTATTATTTGCAGCTGACGCGCGTGACGCGTTGTTCTGTTGCACATTTCGCATCCCGAGGAGGATTCGTGCCCGGATTGTTCGGACTCTTCAAGAAGACCGGCAAGTACGCTGTGGCCGCGGCCAACGCCAAGCTCGATGAGAAGGCCGACCCCAAGGTCCAGATCGCACAGGCCATCGAAGCCGCCCAGAACCAGCACCAGGCCCTGACGCAGCAGGCGGCAGCCGTGATCGGCAACCAGCGCCAGCTGGAGATGAAGCTGAGCCGCCAGATGAGCGAGCTGGAGAAGCTCCAGGCCTCGGCCCGGCAGTCGCTGGTGCTGGCCGACGAGGCCCGCGGCAGGGGCGACGAGGCCAAGGCGCAGCAGTTCGAGACTGCGGCGCAGAGCTTCGCCACGCAGCTGGTGACCGCCGAGCAGAGCGTGGAGGATCTCAAGACCCTGCACGACCAGGCTCTCCAGGCTGCCAGCCAGGCCAAGGCCGCCGTCGACCGCAACGCCATGATGCTCCAGCAGAAGCTGGCCGAGCGCACCAAGCTGCTCAGCCAGGTGGAGCAGGCCAAGATGCAGGAGCAGGTGGCGGCATCGCTCAACCAGATGAGCGAGCTGGCCGCGCCCGGCAACGTGCCGAGCCTGGACGAGGTGCGTGACAAGATCGAGGCGCGCTACGCCAAGGCGGTCGGTGCCTCCGAGCTGGCCAGCAACTCGGTCCAGGGTCGCATGCTCGAGGTGCAGGCCTCCACGACCGAGCTAGCCGGTGCCAGCCGGCTGGAGCAGATCCGCGCCTCGCTGGGCAAGAGCAGCTCCGCTGCCCTCCCGGCCGGACAGCCCACGGTCGCCACCCCGGCGGCCATTCCGCAGCAGCAGTCGGTCAACAACTGATCGCAAACGCCCCCGGTCTCACTCGTGAGACCGGGGGCTTCCCTTTTGCCTGCGCGAAAAACGCAAGACTCGCGTGAAGCTAAGCGCCCCGCTCGGCCAGCCACCGCTCAGCGTCGATGGCTGCCGCACAACCCGAGCCGGCCGCCGTTACCGCTTGCCGATAGGTGTGATCCACCAAATCGCCGGCAGCAAACACACCGACCAATGGTACACCATCCGCACCCCGCACCTGCGTACCGCGCTCCCTTACCCGCACGTAGCCGGCCTCATCCAGCGCTACCTGGCCGCGCACGAGTGAACTACGCGGATCATGCCCCACGGCCACAAACAGGCCCGTTACAGCCAGCTCCGAGGTCTCGCCCGTACGCGCATCCTTCAGCTTGAGCCCGCGCACCTTGTTGTCCCCCACTACCTCACCAATAACTGTATTGGTGAGCCACTTGATCTTGTCGTTAGCCCGGGCTCGCTCCAGCATGATGCGCGAGGCACGGAACTCATCGCGCCGGTGCACAATCGTGACTGAGCGCGCAAACCGGGTAAGGAATAGCGCCTCCTCCATGGCCGAATCGCCACCGCCCGCCACTGCGATATCTTGATCGCGAAAGAAAAAGCCATCGCAGGTGGCGCAGGCCGATACCCCATGGCCCAGCAGCCGGTCCTCGCCCGGCACGCCCAAATACCGCGTGGCTGCACCCAGCGCCAAAATCACCGCTCGCGCCCGGTATTGCTCGTCACCCACTGTCACAGTCTTGACCGCGCCAGCCAAATCGAGCGCCGTCACATCCTCGGTGCGCACATCAGCCCCAAAGTGCCGTGCCTGTGCCCGCATCTGCTCCATGAGCTCCGGGCCCATAATGCCCTTGGGAAAGCCGGGATAGTTCTCCACCTCGGTGGTGGTCATGAGCGCACCACCATACTGCGCGCCTTCAAACACCAGCGGCGCCAGCTGCGCTCGGGCGGCATACAAGCCCGCCGTATAGCCAGCCGGACCGCCGCCCACCACGATCACCTCGTGGATCTGATCAGTCGCCACTACTTTGCTCCGTTCACCGCGTTTACTAGGGCGTCTTTTAGGATTGCCTCGGGCTGCAGGCCAATCATGGGCCCGCCCACAATCTGACCCTTCACGATCATAAACATGGTCGGCACGCTCTGAATACCCATGCCAGCCAGTTCCTGAACCTTTTGCACCACCTCGGGCTGCTCGTCCAGGTCAATTTTGGCAATGAGCGCCGCATCCGCCAGTTCAGGTGCAGCCGCCAGCCGCTCCAAGATCGGCGCCAAGGCCTTGCACGGCGGGCACCAGCTGGCGCCTACTTCCACCAGCACTGGCTTATCTTGCCCAATTGTCTTGTCGTAGTCCGCTACGCTCTGAATTTCTACCACTGCGCTCACACCGCGCCTCCTTTTTTAGGTCTTTTATCTAGTGTACCGGTATGTGTTGACATACACAATATGTAGCGCCATACTGCTTATGTGACACAACCGGTTGTGCCTAAATCATCATAAACCACAACATCTTGAAGGAGCAAGCTACGTGATCTGCCCGTTCTGCGAACATTCCGACACCAAAGTAGTGGATAAACGCGAAAGTGACACCACTTCCACCCGGCGGCGGCGCGAGTGCCTGAGCTGCCACCAGCGGTTTACCACCTACGAACGCATCGAGGCCGTAGAGCTGGTAGTGGCTAAGCACGATGGCCGACGCGAGCCGTTTAATCCGGAAAAGCTGCGCTCGGGCATCGCTCTGGCCATTACCAAACGACCGATCAGTAGCCAGCAAGTCGACCGCATGATCGAGGAGATCGAAGCGGAACTCCGCGGCACCAAAGGCCGCGAAGTAGCCACCGATCTCATTGGCGCGTTGGTAATGGAAAAGCTCAAGGAGCTCGACCAAGTGGCCTACATCCGGTTTGCCAGTGTGTACCGCGACTTTGCCGACGTGGAATCATTCCGCGACGAAGTCCACCAGCTGCTCGACGGGCATCGGCACAACAAACACTAATTTTAAATTCACCGCAGGAGGGTAGCGTGAATATTATGGTAACCAAGCGCGACGGCCGCCGCGAGCCGTTCGACGCCAATAAAATCAACCAAGCCCTGGAACGCGCCAGCCGCGGCCTGGACAATCAGATTAGTATGGTGGTGCAAGTAGCCACCGAAGTGCAGCTGACGTTATTTGATGGCATTACTACTGAGCAGCTCGACGAGGCGGTCATCCAGACTGCGCTCCAGAACGTGAAGGATGATCCAGCCTTTGACACCATTGCGGCCCGGCTTTTGCTTAAAACCATTTACAAGACCGTGCTCGGCGATTACGAAGAGGACGAGGATCTCAAACAGCTTCATGAGAAGGCCTTCCCGGCGTACATTAGGCAAGGCGTTAGGGACGATCTGCTCGACCCGCGCATGGCTTCATTATTCGACCTAAAGAAACTGGCCCAAGCCATGGACCCAGCTCGCGACACACTCATGAAATACCTAGGTGTGGTAACGACCAAAAACCGCTACAGCCTGCGGCGCGACAGTGGCGAGCTGCTCGAAGTGCCCCAGTTTACGCTGATACGTGTGGCCATGGGCCTGTCCTACCATGAGGCCGATCCGACGGCCGCGGCCATTGGGTTCTATGAGCACATGAGCCGGCTCGACTATCTGCCCGGCGGCAGCACCCGCGTGAATGCCGGCACTAAATATCCCCAGCTAGCCAACTGCTTCCTGATGGAAATGCAAGATGACATGGAGCACATTGCCAAGAGCAATCGCGATGTGATGTGGATGACGAAGGGCACGGGTGGCATTGGCTTATCCGTGACGAAGCTGCGAGCGGAGGGCTCGCCGGTACATAGCAACAACACCTACTCGAGTGGCCCGATTCCGTTTATGCATACGGTGGATTCCATCCTGCGGGCGGTATCGCGCAATGGCAAGAAGTTTGGCGCGCTGTGCTTCTACATGGAGAACTGGCACCTTAATTTCCCGGAATTTCTTGACCTCAAGCAAAACTCCGGGGATCCCTACCGCCGCACACGCACAGCCAATACCGCCGTCTTTATCAGTGATGAGTTTATGAAACGCGTGCGCGACGACGCCGACTGGTATTTGTTTGACCCGGCCGAAACGCCGGACCTGAATGAACGGTACGGCGCGAAGTTTAGCCAGCGCTACGCCGAGTACATCCAGCAAGCTGAGGCCGGAAAGCTGCGGGCGTTTAAGAAGGTGGGTGCGCGCGAGCAATTTAAGGCCATCCTCACCACCCTGCAGGCCACCTCACATCCCTGGCTCACCTGGAAGGACACCATCAATAACCGGGCGCTCAACAACAATACCGGCACCATCCACATGAGCAATCTGTGCACCGAGATCACCCTGCCGCAGGACCGCGACAACATTGCGGTGTGTAATCTAGCCTCGATTAACCTGTCGGCGCACCTAGCGCTGGGCGCGCGTGAGTTTGACTGGCCGCGGCTGGAGGCCAGTGTGCGTTCGGCGGTGCGGCAGCTGGATAATCTGATCGACATCACCGATTCGCCGATCCCCGAGGCTATGAACTCCAATCGCCAGAACCGGGCGGTAGGACTGGGCCTGATGGGCTTCACCGATGTGACCGAGCGGCTCGGCCTATCCTACGAGAGCGAAGGTGCTTACCGCCTCATCGACAAGCTGGCCGAATTCATCAGCTACTACGCCATCGACGAGAGCGCCGAGCTAGCTAAAGCGCGCGGCAGCTATCCGAACTTTAAAGGTTCGGGCTGGAGCCAGGGCTTGGTGCCAGTAGATACCCTCAAGCGCACCGCTACCGAGCGCCAGATGAAGCTTACGGTCGACCAGCACACCTCGCTTGATTGGGACAAACTCCGTGCCAAGGTCAAAAAAGGTATGCGCAACGCCACGCTCATGGCGATTGCGCCCACGGCCAACATGGCCCACGCCGCCGGCACCACGCCGGGCTTAGACCCACAGTTCTCGCAGATCTTTAGCCGGGCCACGCTCAATGGCAAGTTTCTCGAAGTGAATCTCAATTTGGTGAATGACCTCAAAGCACTGGGGTTGTGGGAGCAAGTGCGAGAAGACATCTTGCGTACCCAGGGCGATATCCAGGACATCGACGCCATTCCTGATCATCTGAAGGCCGTGTACAAAACCTCCTTCCAGCTAGCGCCCCAGGCGTTCATTGAGGTGGCGGCCCGGGCCCAGAAATGGATCGACCAAGCCATCAGCCGCAACATGTATCTGGAAACGCGCGATATCGATGAGATGGTCAATATTTATTCAGCCGCCTGGGAGAAAGGCCTCAAAACCACCTATTACCTGCATGTGAAGCCGCGGCACACCGCCGAGCAGAGCACGGTCAAAGTTAACAAGGCCGAGGCCATTGCCGGCAGCAAACCCGGATTTGGCTTTGGATTCGCTAAATAATTACGAGGGAGGGATAGTATGGCAACGAATAAAGAAATTGAAGATCGCTTGGCGCAGATAGCGGCGGCCGTAGCGGCTAAAACGCAAGCTCAGACTGCGCCGGCGCCGGTGGAGGCTAAGAACAAAGCTTTTGCCTGCCCGATTGATCCGGCCGAGCGGGCGCTGTGCGATAGCTGCCAGTAATTCAGGCGGTGCTGCGCGGTATCCCTGCGGTTGGTCGGCGAACGCTTTCCTTCTCTTCGGCTACACAATATCTTAACCAGCACCGACTCAACCGCCAGAGATACCGCTTCGCTCTACCCATCATTAAGTTTAGGAGTTCTCTCATGAAGATTCTCGGCACCGGCATTCAGGATGGCTTGCTGCTCAAGCCGATCCACTACCAATGGGCCTACGATTTATACAACCAGGCCGTAGCCAACACCTGGTTTCCCAATGAAATTCAGCTTGGCGAAGACCTGGGCGACTGGAAAAAGATGAGTGATGAGGAGCGCCACGCCCTCACTTTCCTGATGAGTTACTTTAATCCCAACGAGCTGCTCGTAAACAAAGCCCTGGCCTTTGGCGTCTACCCGTACCTGAATGCGGCCGAGTGCCACTTGTACCTAGCCAAGCAGATGTGGGAAGAGGCCAATCACTGTATGGCCTTTGAGTACGTACTGGAGACCTTTCCGATTGACCGCGAGCAGGCCTACGGTGCCCATGTGGATGTACCAAGCATGGCGCGCAAGGAGGCATTTGAGGTCAAATTTATTAAGCGCATGACCGAGCAGACGCTCGACATCACCACCACCGAGGGCAAGCGCGATTTTATTCGCAATTTGGTGGCGTACAATATCATTCTGGAAGGCATCTGGTTTTACAGTGGCTTTATGGTGGCGCTGAGCTTCCGGCAGCGGAACCTCTTGCGAAACTTTGGCTCACTGATCGATTGGATTGTGCGCGATGAGAGTCTGCACCTTAAGTTTGGCATCAATCTGATTTTGACCGTCCTGGAGGAGAACGCCGACCTGCAGACGCCGGAGTTCGCCGCCGAGATCAAGCAGATGATCCTAGAGGGCGTCGAGATGGAGACGCAGTACAACGAGGATTTGCTGCCCAATGGGATTTTGGGCCTGAATGCCGACTATATCAATCAATACGTCAGATACTTGGCCGACCGGCGGCTGGAAGAACTAGGTTTTGGCGCGCATTATCACGTGAGTAATCCAGCCAAGTGGATGGCTACGGCCAATGACACACTGCAGCTGGTGAACTTCTTTGAAGCCACCAACACCAGCTACGAGGTGAACGGGGCCACTAAGAAGGAGGAGCGGTGATGGTGCGGACGCGAACAGTCCGGCCAGCCCCGAGCGGAGCAGCCGCAGTGGTGATTGGGCTGATTATGGCGAGCCTAGGTTTGGCGGCGGCACTGGTAGGAGCGTAGCCATGACGGTAGGCGCATTAGCCTGGCACGGAGCGGTCCCAACACGGCAGCGCTGGCGGTCGGTGGTAGGGCTCTTGGGCCCGGCATTTGTGGCAGCCGTGGCCTACGTAGACCCCGGCAATGTCGTGACCAATGTGAGCGCCGGCGCCCGCTATGGCTACCTGCTGGTGTGGGTGGCGGTGGGGGCCAGCGCCATGGCTGGGCTGCTGCAGTTTTTGTCCGCCAAGGTAGGGCTTGTGACGGGACGATCGTTACCAGAGCTGGTGCGCGAACGGCTATCGCCCCGATGGCGGCTCGCATACTGGGCGCAGGCCGAGCTCGTAGCTGCCGCCACTGATGTAGCCGAGGTACTGGGCGGTGCTATCGCGCTCAAGCTACTCTTTGACCTGCCGGTGCTCGTAGGCGGCTTGATAACGGGCCTGGTGAGCATGGCGCTCCTGGCCGTGCAGAGCCGACGGGGTTCGGCGCCCTTTGAGCGCGTGGTAATGGGACTGCTGGCAATTATTCCGATCGGCTTTGTGGCCGGACTCGTAGTACGGCCGCCAAGCTGGCCAGAGGTTGGTGCCGGCCTGGTGCCCCACCTGGCCGGCACCGATAGCCTCCTGCTAGCCGCCGGCATACTGGGCGCCACCGTGATGCCCCATGTGGTGTATTTGCACTCGGCACTCGCACGGGACCGCCACGGCCACGTCCGTGACGCTAGCCGGTTGCGCCAACTACTAGCCGCCACCCGGCTCGACGTTACATTAGCTATGGCACTAGCCGGCGGCGTAAATGTGGCCATGCTCTTATTTGCCGCCACCGGCCTGTACGGCGCTGTGGGCACCGACAGCTTGGCCGGCGTCCAAGTGGCCACCAGCACGGCCTTTGGGCCGGCTATTGCCACCGCCTTTGCCGTGGGCTTGCTTGTATCCGGCCTGGCCTCGACGGCCGTAGGCTGCTACGCCGGCGCCATCATTATGGAGGGGTTGCTCCAGCGCCGGCTGCCGCTTCTACTCCGGCGACTCCTCACCCTCCTGCCGGCGCTCATAGTTTTGGCGCTGGGCCTTGATCCCACC
>JARIHM010000144.1 GCA_029288275.1 Candidatus Saccharimonadota bacterium
CATGAGAGCAAATCGGGTAAAACCGGCTACACAGAGCACTCATGGAGCGATGATACCTATCGTTTCAAGCTGAAGGCCGGTGGTGAGGCCAGCATTACGCTGAGCGAAGACGTGAAGCTGCCGAGTATCTCCGACGAAGACAATGTGGATTTGGGCTTTGCACTGGGCGAAATAGCCACCATCGACGGCCAATTTGTGGCGCCGCTTGGTTTCTTTGAACTGCTAGCTTTTGGCATGTCTTGTTCACTGCTCGCGTTAGCCGTCCTGCTAACCCTCGCTCGCCGGCCAGAGGCGGAGCGGGAAAAACCTTCAGTGGCAAGCACCTTGGGCTATGGCCTGGCTGCGGTAGTGGGGGCGGTCCCCGCCGGAATACCAGCACTGTTTGCGGGCATGATTCTCGGCCTCGTGGGATTCACCTGGTGGCCCCTGCCTGTGGCTGGCGCATACATCCTGCTTGGATACCTTATCGGACGCAAAAAGCGCAAGAAAATCCTGTCTCGCTCCTCGGATTAGCCAGGCGGGGGTTGTGCAAGAAGTGGGCCGCTCGACAACGTCGAGCGGCCCTGCCTAGTAATCGGAATCCGAGGGCAACGAGTAAGAGTAGTCGGCTGCGAAGTTACTCCCTATTACGGGCATATGACCGCAGCGGGCTGCGTTAAAAGCTACTAGTCCATATGGCAAACTTACGGGAATGGTTCCGAGGGTACCCAATACAATTAGCGTGATACCACCTACCAGCTTAAGTCTTCGCGAACCCTTACGCCGAACCAGATAAATGCCTGCGCCCAATAAGATAAGCGGCACTAATCCAAAGAGTACACCAAACATAAGCACATTTTAACGCGCTTTTTAGTAGAGAGAAAGGATTATGAATAAATTCATGGCAGGGGTGGCAGGACTCGAACCCACGGCACGCGGTTTTGGAGACCGCTGCTCTACCAACTGAGCTACACCCCTAGGTGTGATAACTGGCTTATTATACTGAATTTACTCCGACGCGTCGAGAGCTGGCCGGGTCTTGCGAAACCATGTTTCTCCAGATAGAATAGCTTCGGTTCACCCACTACTCCTGATTGGAGGAGGTTTGCCCGGCAGAGAATCGCGGCCGACCGGTACATTTCGTGCCTACGTTGAGTGCGACAGAAAGAGCTGTAAACACCTATTCTATGGTCAAAGCAGCAAGAGTCAGGCTGCCGCTAGGCGCGAAGCAACCCGCCTAGCCAAGAATTGCGCTCACGGCTAGATAAATCCCACGCTCCATGAGCCCCGCCGGGCTTGTGGAGCGTTTTTTATACCAAAAAACGACCCGTAGGTCGCCTCTTGGTCCGCGAAACGTCTACTTAGACTCTTTGTGCTCCAGCACTTTGTGCTCGTGCTTGCAGAACTTCTTGAGCAGCAGGCGCTCAGTGGTGTTCTTGGGGTTGCGGTTGGTGGTGTAGTTGCGGTTATGGCAGCTGGTGCATTCCAGGGCCACAAACGGACGGTTGCGCTTTGGCATTTTAGTTGGTTGCTCCTTTTCTGGGGGTAATTGCAGCTGCCACGGTGTACAGGAGTATGCCAGGCAGGACATTGCACATGATAATGATGGTGAGAACGATGAGACGGACCACCGTAGTATCCACTTCGGCATACTCGGCGATGCCGCCGCAGAGGCCCATCACTTTTTTGTTGGTATCGCTCAGGTACAGTCGCTTCATTCTGATGATTTCGTCAATGGAGCCCAAGCAGGGATTTGAACCCTGGACCCCTTCCTTACCATGGAAGTGCTCTACCCCTGAGCTACTTGGGCGAAATCTAACCTCAAAACAATAGCATAAATGCGATCGTTCGACAAGGCCTCAAGCCCAACAAAAATTACCGGTAGCCCTCGGCCTGCTTCTCAAACATATCGCGATACAGGCCGTCTTGCTTCTGCATGAGTTCGGCGTGACTGCCCTGTTCGTGAATCTTGCCCTTCTCAAGAACGATGATTCTGTCGGCCCGACGCACGGTGCTGAAACGATGGCTAATAATGATGGCGCTCTTACTAGCCTGATTCTGGAAAATGCTATTGAAGATGGCGTATTCGGCCTTGGCATCAATGGCGGCAGTAGGCTCATCCAGAATGAGCACATTAGCGTTACGATAAAAGGCCCGAGCCAGCGCCACCCGCTGCCACTGGCCGCCACTCGGCTCAACGCCCTTCTTAAAGCTGCTATCAAGCACCGTTTCCAGCCCATGAGGCAGGCCAGCCACGATGTCATCTACGCCCGAATCGGCCAAGGCTTTGCGGAGCTGAGTTTTATCCAAGCGGCCATGATTGCCGATGGTGATGTTATGCTCGATATCCAAAGGATACTCATTAAATTGCTGGAAGAGCGTCCCCAGCTGCTCATACCAGGTGGAGAGCGATAGATTGCGCAAATCCTCGCCGTTCACCTCGATGCTCCCCTTGCTCACATCGTAAAACCGGAGCAGTAGCTTCACCAGAGTAGTCTTGCCAGCGCCGTTCTCACCCACCAGAGCTATATGCTCGCCGGGCTCGATAGTAAGGTTAAGGTCTTCAAAGATCCAGTGATCCGAGTGAGGATACCGGAACCAGACGTGCTTAAACTCGATTCGAGGCACCGTTTTAGGCACCACGACGGCGTGGGGGCTATCCGTAATAGCCGGCTTAAGCTTCTGGAAGGCATAAAAATCATGGGCATAGAGCAGGGATTCCTGCATTCCTGTATAACTACTCACAATGGTATTAAGCGCACCATTGATCCGCGCAATGATCCCCGAGTAGAAAATATAGGAGCTAATGCCCAGATCATGCTTGTATAACAGGCGAAAAATCAGCCAAATTTCCGTTAGCGCTATACCTACAATCTCAAATACCTTGGCCGGCGCAACGATGCTATTGGCACCTCGGAGGATGGCACGCTGCTTAAGCTGGAAGCGGTCAATCATGCCATCGATCACACCGATGAGCGCGTCCTTGGCCTGCAGCGAGCGAATCTCCAGCTGGTGACGAGCCCGGGCCATCATATAGGCGATGCCCCAGAAGATATGACGCTCATCGCCCTTCTCGTCCCAGACAAACCAGGCCGCCTTGGCTGTTTTCCCCTCGGCAATCAGCGATGGAATCAAGAAAATCGCCAAGAACGGCGCGATCCACCAGGCCACCGTAGCTACAACGGCAATAATAGCCAGCGCCCGTACGCACCCGTACAGGAGGTCTAGCGTATTTGAGGCTGCCTGCGGCACCTGCCAGCTGTGACCGCTGTCTAATTTATTGATCATGTTGCGCGAGTCGGTGTCATGGAAGGTCTGGATATCAATGGCGCAGAGCTGCCGCATAAATTCAACCGAAGACCAGCGTGAAGCCAGAATATAAATAACACGCCGACTGTAGTTCATCAGCCAGAAGCCCAAGTTGACGGCCAACTGGCTGGCGATGGTCACGGCTAGCCAGAACCAGACCGCCTGCCGCTGGCTGGGGTCCTGGACAGCTGTAAAGCTGTCTCTTATACACAT
>JARIHM010000152.1 GCA_029288275.1 Candidatus Saccharimonadota bacterium
CGCGGCCAGCGCCGCCTCGGGGCTGGAGTTGTAGGTATCGTCAATGATCGTAGCACCATTAAGACCGGCCAAGATCTGCATACGACCCTTCACCGGAACAAGCGCAGCCAAGCCAGCTTCAAGCTGCTTGTCGGACAGACCCATCAGATCCCCCACCGCGAAGGCCGCCGCCGCCCCCTTGGCGCTGTGCGGGCTGTACAGTTTAAGGTGGGCTACCAATGGATTTTTACCGGCTGGACGCATAAGCGTACCCTGTGTGCCCGTCATTACATCGCTACGGTCAATGGCCAAGCGATAATCAGCTTCCTTAGATAGCCCGTAATACATATGACCAGCCAGACCATCCACGTATTTATGCCGATACTTGGCTGCCACATCATCATAGTTAACCAGTGCCTGATGCGAGCCACCTGCCAGCGCCAATTCCTCCTGAGCTACCACATCGAGCGTACCAAAATGCTCCATATGCTCAGGTACCACCGCCGTTACCACCCCAATATCAGGCTTGAGGTATGTAAGGGTATGGGGTACCTCGCCCGGTGCGTCGGTACCAATTTCAATCACCAGTACATCATAGGGATAGGGCCGATGAAGCTGCCATTCGGTGCGGACAAGAAGCCATAACCAAGGCAGCGGATTGAAGATGTTACGGGGCAAAGGCAGGTCAAAGCAGGCCAGTGGCAGGCCGATCTCGTCATTAAAACTCCCCTGCTGTACCACTACACGATACTTCTGCCGCAATACGGTAGCAATAAGGAGCTTGGTGGTGGTTTTGCCGACCGCACCGCTTACACCCACTACCTTAAATTGGCGGCGAGCCATAAGGCGGCGAGTCTGAAATTCAAATAACTGGGCGGTGAGACGGCGCAGAGCTGCTTTCATGCTTCGCATCATACCACCCGGGCAACCATTAGCGTATACTAGAGCCATGAATAAGACGTTGCACATTCGCGGTGGTAAACCGCTGAATGGCCGGGTGCGCCTGGCCGGAGCCAAAAATGCCGCTTCCAAAATGATGATTGCCAGCCTCCTGACCGACGACGAGGTAGTGCTGGATAACTGTCCACAGATTGAAGAGATCTCGATTACCGCCGAGATTTGCTCGGCTGTGGGCGCGCATGTACGGCGCGAGGGCGACCGGCTCGTGCTCCACACGCCACACATTACTTCCACCACGGTCAGTGGCCTATCGCGCAAAAATCGGCTGTCAATTCTGGCCTTGGCGCCGCTGCTGCACCGCGCCCACGAGGCCGAGGTGCCCACCGTGGGCGGGGATGCCATTGGCCCGCGTCCGGTCAATTTCCACCTCCAGGCACTGGAGCAAATGGGTGCCACCATCGCCCATCACGAGCATGGCTACCGGGCCAGTGCGCCGCATGGCCTTACCGGCGCTGCCATCACTCTGGCTTACCCGAGCGTGATGGCTACCGAGACGGTGATCCTGGCCGGCGTACTAGCGGCGGGCCGCACGCTCATTCGAAACGCCGCCACTGAGCCTGAGATTGTCGACCTCGTGAAGCTCCTGCAAAACATGGGGGCAATCATTGAATTTGGCGCCAACCGTACCATCACCATTGACGGTGTCAAAAAGCTCCACGGCACCACTTACCGCATTCTGCCGGATCGCCTGGAGGCTGCCTCGTGGGCTAATGTCGCATTAGCTACAAACGGCCAGATCGAGGTGGAAGGTGCGCGCCAGGATGAGATGATTTCATTCCTCAATACGGTACGGCGTATCGGCGGTGACTACCTGGTAGGTGACGGCGCCATTACCTTCCGGCGCGCCAATAGTGGCCTGCATGGCATTGAACTAGAGACCGACACCTATCCCGGTTTTGCCACCGACTACCAGCAGCCAACCGTTGTAGTACTCACCCAGGCCGAGGGCCTCAGCGTGGTCCATGAGACCGTCTACGAGGACCGTTTTGGCTATACCGAAGATCTACGCCGCATGGGCGCCGATATCGGTATCTTTACGAAGTGCCTGGGCGAGCTACCCTGCCGTTTCCGCAACCATTCTGAGCCTCATAGCGCGGTTATTAAAGGCCCTACGCCGCTGCATGCCACCACCATTGAGATTCCCGATATTCGCGCCGGCATGGCCCAAGTGATTGCCGCGCTGGTGGCCGAGGGCGAGAGCAAGCTTACCGGTACTCATCACCTGGAGCGCGGCTACGGCCAAGCGTTCTGGGACAAATTGCGGGCCATCGGCGCGGACTTTGATTTGCGCTAGCCCGGCGTACAGGTTCTGAATAGACCCCCTATCTTGCTTGAGGGTAATTGATGATCCCAATACCAACAAACCATCGCCAAATGATGGTTTGTTGGTATGAAGCGTTGAAGAGATTAAGCGCCGGGCGTAACAGTCGGGCTGGGCGTGGCACTGCCCAGGGCCGCCTTCAAAGCGGTTACGGCCGCGCTCACGGCTGTTTTAAAGTCGGTATCAGCCTTCTCGATAGCGGCACGATGGGCAGCCTTGAGTGGATCAAGGTTCGGGTGCACTTTATCGGCGTTCTTCTGGGCGGTTTGTAGGTTTGTGCGAGCCGTTTTAAGTGCTGTCTGCAGATTTTGACGCACCACATCAGCTCGAGTGCCAGCAGCGCAGCTAGCCCGCGCGGCCGCAATAGCCGCCGCTACCGCCGCCTTGTAAGCATTAGCGGCGGCCGTCAGCTGAGTCTGCCGCTGGCTAATGGCCGCTAATACGCCGGCTCGGAACGTAGCGTCGGCCGCGTCCACCGCCGTCCGGCGCGTCTTTACCGCCTGCAACACG
Organism: Candidatus Saccharimonadota bacterium; assembly: GCA_029288275.1. Taxonomy (GTDB): domain Bacteria; phylum Patescibacteriota; class Saccharimonadia; order UBA4664; family UBA4664; genus JARIHM01. The sequence goes on from JARIHM010000152.1 coordinate 2,771, forward strand.
GCCGCCTCAAAGGTAGCCACCGCCTGCTTCTGTTCGGTGGTCGTGGCTTTAGCCTCTAGCTTTGTGAAATCTTGCTGACGCTGAGCATCTGCCGTTGCCCGAGCTGCCGTTATCTTCTTGGTGGCATTATCAAACTGGGATGCCACATTGGTACCGCGTTGGTTAAAATTATTGTTGAGTTGATTGAACCGGCTGGTGGTCTCACTATTTACAGCACTACCCAAGTCACCAATTTTACTGCAGAGCTCACCCAGTCCAATGCGGGGCGTGTTTGCCATGCCCTCCGGCCGGGGCGACTCGGATGGTTCGGCCTCTGGTGTTCGTGTCGGTGAAGTGGTAGCAACCCGGTTTCCGGGCAGGTCATGACCGCCGCCGCTCGACCCATCTTCTGCTAACGCCAGACCCGGCATTAGCAAGTTTATGGCTAGAGCCGCCGATACTAATCGCTTAGAAGTTATTTTCATTGAAGCTATCTCCCAAGTTTGTCACATCCGTGTCGGTAGCCCCCAGCTGATCGGCCGACGTCTCTACGCCAGAGCTGGCAGCCGCCTCGCTGGTGGCATCATCCTGCACAACCTTCACGGCAGCATCAGCGGCGCCACTGGCAGTTACCGCAGTAGGCCGATTGGCTACGGAGTTCACCGTATCAGCCACGTGGTGGTTCGATTCATAGAGCGCAATGCCCACCAGGGTAAGCACCCCAGCTACTAAGATTAGTTCTAGGAGCATGGCAAAGCCGCTTTGTTCTCGCAGCTGCTGAATTGTCATAGAGATTACCCTTTTGTGTAGCCCTATTATTGCACTTATGCTTAAAATAGCAAGCTCTAGCCTTAAGCCTTGCTAATCCTATCTATTTCTGCTAAGGTTTTCTGGTACTTGGGGCTATAGCTCAGTTGGCTAGAGCGCTTGCATGGCATGCAAGAGGTCCAGGGTTCGAATCCCTGTAGCTCCACCATTGCACTTATGGTTCACAATACTTTAGAATAGAAGGTACTAACGAGGCACGTTTG
>JARIHM010000154.1 GCA_029288275.1 Candidatus Saccharimonadota bacterium
AGCACGGCAATGCGGCCTAACAACCCCTCCGGCGCCTCAGTATAGGTTTCGACCTGCACGCCGATGTCCTGGCCGTACCGCTCCTTGACCCGCAAAAACACATCCGTAGCCGGCGTGGTCCCCTGGCGCACAATAGCCAGCCGCGGCACTGCGGGCAGGCTCCGTACCACTCCCGCATGACGCTGTTTGATAAACCCGGCTACCTCGCGCCCATCCAACCACTTCATAACTGCACCACCACGGCCTGGCCGTCAGTAAAGTACTTGGCGCCAAAGGCATTGCTACGCGGTGCTGTAGCCGGTGCTGGTTCGGTCATGGGCACAAGCTTGAGTTTGACCGCACCCTTGGCTTCTAGGCTGCGTACCACATAATCGCGCTCTTTATCGAAATTTGGATCCTGGCCGTGAATCATAAATGGAGGTCGCCACATCACTTTAATCTTGGAATCATAACTGGCCGCCGCCACCCATACCGAGCGCCCATCAGACAGCTTAAACCGCGTTCGCCAGATCCGGATGTGATGACGACGGTGGATATTATTGGCCCGCGTGGCCTGCTGGAATGACATATCCTGCAGAGCAGTACTAACATACAGCGGTGAGAACGGCGCCGATGGATAAGCCCGCTTCATAAAAACCATCACCAAACTATATAGCAGATGCAACGGTGAGGTAGGATGAGCCCGGTTCCATTTGGCGTCCTTAAACATCTGCTTGAGCTCCATATCAGTGGCTACAAAAATGAGATTAATCGGATCAACCTCAGCACCGGTCATAGAATGACAATAACGAGGCAGGCGCTGTAATACGGCTTCATCAAGCTCCAGCAATGCCGCATAGCGTACAAATCGTGGCTTGTAGACCTTTTCTAGACCGGTAGCGTGCAATAGGTAAGCGATAAAGCGGAACGGTGCCAGGACCGTTCGGCTCACCAGCCGCCGCACAGCAAGTATAAGACGTCCTTGCATGATAGCTTACTGCAGCCTCGTTTGACCACCGTGGCGAGCGCGCAGGGCATTAAGAATAACGGCCACATCTACCGCCTCTTGCAAGAGTGCGCCGTAGACTGGCTTAATAACGCCGGTCATGGCGATAAGCATCAGACCGATGCTAAGGCCGATGCCCACAAAGATACTTTGGCGCGCAATGGCGATAGCCCGCCGGGCAATAGCAATGGCCAGGGGCACTCGGGTGAGATCGTCGGGCATGATCACGATATCGGCTGATTCACTGGCGGCCGTAGAGCCACGCGCGCCCAAAGCAATGCCCACCTCGGCGGCGGCAAGCGTGGGCGCATCGTTCACACCATCACCCACCATGGCAGCTGGACGATCGGCCGGCTCAACGGTCTGGAGGACGGCCAGTTTGTCGGCTGGACGTAGGCTAGCACGGACGTTGGTAAGGCCAATCTCTTGAGCGATGCGCTGTGCTACGCCGGGCTGATCACCCGTAAGCATAAGCGTTTTGTGAATACCCAGCGTAGCCAGCCGTTTCAGCGTATCGGCCGTCTCCGGTCGGACTTGATCAGCAAAACTGACGGCACCTATGTAGCGGCCATCCATAGCTAATAAGACCACTGTTTGCCCCTCGACGGCATAGGTTGGAAGCGTCGCGCCATGGTCGGCCAGCCACTCGGCCCGGCCGACCAAAACGGTCTTGCCATCTAGCCGCGCCTTCAGACCACTCCCCGGCTCTTCCTCAATATGCGTCACCTTGGGCAGTTTGAGCCGGCGCTCAGACGCAGCCGTTACCAGCGCGCGGGCCAAAATATGGTTGGATGATTGCTCGACAGCCGCAAGTATACCCAGAACCTCCGTCTCGTGCTCGCCCTCAGCCGGCATGATCTCGGCCACTTTGGGCTCACCCTCGGTGAGGGTGCCGGTCTTATCAAAGGCAATGGTGCGCAGCACAGCCAGTTGCTCCAGCGCCGCGCCGCTCTTCACAATAATACCGTGGCGCGCGGCACGGCTCATACCAGACACGATCGCTACCGGCGTGGCCAGCAAGAGCGGACAGGGCGTAGCCACCACGAGCACTTCGAGCGCCCGCAGCGCTTGACCGCTCAGGAGCCAGGCCACGCTGGCTAGCCCTAGGCTAACCACCGTAAACGGTACGCTGTAACGATCGGCCAGGCGCACCAATGGACTGCGGCTGGACGCCGCCTGCGATACGAGTTGCACGATCTGCTCGTATTGACTGTCGTGGCTCGTATGGCTCGCCTTAATAGCAACTGGCCGGGTAGTATTTACCGAACCACTCACCACATCATGGCCCACAGCCTTATCTACGGGCAGACTCTCGCCCGTAATGGCTGATTCGTCAAAGCTTGAAGTGCCCTCGGCCACCACACCATCTACTGGCACGGTCTCACCGGGCTTCACGAGCAGCCGATCGCCCGGCCGCACTTGGTCTACCGGCACATCATGCACCATCTCACCCTCGTAGCGGTGGGCGGTCTTGGGCGCCCTGGTCATCAGATCGCCCAGTTCCTTTTTGGCGTGCTCCTGGGCATAGGCCTCAAGTGCTTCGCCACCGGTCAGCATCAACAAGATAACGCCCGCTACCACGTATTCGCCCAGCAAAAGCGACGCCACAATGGCTGTTAGTGCCAGTAGATCAATGCCGTAGTTGCCCTGTCGTAGTTCCTGGAACATGTCGCGAACCAGCGGAATCGTCGCCACGATCGAACCCAATCGCAACACCCAGCTAGCCGCCACCGGCTGGCCCAGGGCGTACAACAATAGACCCACTGCCACGTAGGCCACCACACCGCTCAGCATGCGGTAATTTTCAGACAGGATTAGTTTGAGCATTTATTTTGTACACCGTTGAATTTCAAAACCGACTGTCTCTGGATTATACGAGATCTGACAGACATTTGTATGCTGCATGAGCATAACGAGGATCACCAGCACGAGTAAGGCGCCGGCGGTAATAATCAGTGGTCGGTAGACCACATACCACTGCTTCTCTTGCTTCTCTAGATTATCGACCGCTTTCTCGATTGACCGCACCGAGATCTGATAGTCACGCACCAACCCAACCATCTCATCTTTCCAGCGGCTCATGAGCTCAACCAGCTCGCGTTCGGAGAGTCTAGCCATTATTTCTTGGCGCTGCGATCACTCAATTTTTGGATGGTTGCCTGAGTGGACTGACGCGCTTGGCGAATCGATTCGCCAGAAGCCTTAAAGAAGCCGCCCAGGCTCTCGAGCACCCGTTCCTCACTGGCGGGCTCGGCCGCAACAACCTGCTGAGCCGCGATAACATCATAGGGCAGCTCATAGTGACTTGGCGCGCCGTAGGGCGTCAAAATGGGGTTTAATTCAGCCACGTAAGCCTCCTTGCTTGTTCTCTTAGCCAATAAGTTCATCGGTCCCAGTTGCCCGCTTGAGTGAGTCGAGCAACTGTCGTTTGAGCTTTTCATCCACTACAATCCGATCGATCACTTGCGCCGTCTCTGGCCCGACATCATAAATAAACGTCAACACCGTATTCCCACTCACCTGTTCCAATAATATCTTGGTACAGAGTTTGGGCAAGACCTTATACGGGTCGGCGTTGATATTGACGAGCTGTGGCTGATCTTCAGACTGAGCCATGATTACATTATAACATCGTCCGACGGGACTAACGCATTATTCGCAGATAGAACAGTTATCTTCGCGGCGGGTATCTTGGAGCCATACGGCCAGAGCCTTGGGCCAACTCTCAATGTCGGCATAGCCAACCAGGTCTGCCAGGCGGCGTAGAATCCAGCCTACATAGCCATACAACGCCACCGCGCCCCACTGCACGGCGGCCCAGCCGGTGCCGGCCGGAATTACGGTAATAGGCTGCTTAGGCCGGTAGGCCGGGCGAGGAGCGCCGCTGAGCTTGCGCCGAACGTCAGCGGCCACGTAATCAGCGTCCGCAATGGCAGTTTGGGCCAGGCCGCTATAGGGCGTGGCGGCGCTATCGCCGAGTACGTACACGTGCGGTGTAGCCTCTAAGTGGTCATTCACCTCTACCTTGCCGCTTTTGGCCAGAGTGAAGTGGCCAGCATTGGCCTTAAAAAAGGGATTATTGCTCACGCCAGCCGTCCACACTACAGTACTCGAAGTGATGGATTGGTCCTTCAGACGCAGAGTATCGGCGGTTTCGGCCTGCACCTGAGCGCCGGTCATGACCTGCACGCCCAGTTTCTGCAACCGCCGCTGCACCTGGCCAGCGTACTGCTCACTCAGACGAGGCAATAGGCGCGGGGCAGCTTCTACGAGATCAATCTGATATTTAGGCTCGCGCACACCGTGCAGGCGTACAATCCGTTGCAGATATTCGCCTAAGCTCGCTGCCAGCTCAATACCCGTGGGGCCACCGCCCACTACCACGTAGTGAAGCTCGGGCCGCTGCTCGGCCGTCAGCTGATCGTGCAACCGACGCTTAAACTTCTCGGCTCCCTCGATGGTCTTGATATTGTAGGAAAACTCCTCCAGGCCCTCAATGCCAAAGTAATTCGTAACGCTGCCCAGAGCCAGAATCAGCTCATCGTACGGATATGACGCGCCTGAAGCAGTGGTAATAATGCGGCCATCGGGGTCAAGCTGTGTGACGGTATCGGTCACAATGCGCACTGCCTTGCCAGCCAACAGCTCGACCAGCGGAATCGAGGCCTCACTGCGTACGCCCCCGGTAGCGGCGTGGTACAGCTGCGGGTAGTAAGCAAAGCTATCACGGGCCGAGATCAGCGTAACGTTAAGACCGGGCCGGCCGGCTAGTCGCCGCGCCGCCCGTATGCCACCAAAACCGCCGCCCACAATTACAATGTTCGTCTTGGGAGTTGCCTGGGCCATCATGGGCTCAATCATAAGCGCTATTGCCGTGAACGTCTATAGGAAAGCCTCCTAGGTGAGCACCTAGGAGGCAATAAACTAGCGCACGCGATCGTTGCAGGTAGCGGGCTGGGCTGCGACCGGCAGTTGCTGATCCATCCAGGCCGAGGGCAGCTGATAAACGTCTGCTGTCGTAGTGAACAGGCAATACCAGGTGTTAGTATCAGGCACCCACTTGCGGCCAAGCCGCCCCTGGTTATCGCGCACCACATACCAGGAGGTCAGGTGGGGCATACCAATGTCGTACTCGGTCTGCGAATGCACAAGCCGCCCCGCCAATTGTTCAACCGGAACCTGATCAACACGCGTATCATGAGCGCCTTCACGGTCACCCGAGCCGCAGCTTGTCAGTCCCAAGACCAACGCCAGCATTCCAATGCATCCAGGCCGTTGCATCTGACCCCTTTATGAGTAGCGAATAGGCTCTTCAAGTAAAGCATGAATATTGGTATCGTATCCGCATGGAATGGGACTTTGCTTGCCGCCTGTTCAGCGATGCTGCTATGGCAGGAATCGGCAGCCAGCTTTCGTCGCTTCTAGATCGTCTCAACGACCGATCCGATCAAAAGCTCCAAGCTGAGCTTCGTGAGCTCGGAGATCTGCCGGGTTAACCGACTGCAGGGACTATGGCGACAATTGTCGCTATAGTCCTTTTTAGTCCACGGTCGGCAAGCGCGAGCATTATGATACGATAAGGCTATGAAACGTGGCCTCAAAAGTCTGCTCGCTGCCGGGATTGGGCTCGGGGCGGCCGGCGTGGTGGCCGTGGGTATGGTGGCGCTCAGCGACCGAGCCCTAAGTGACCACGCCACCATCGATGCCTGCGCCGGCCGCCCTGCTGGCGTCGACCACGCTGTGACAATTCTCCACGATAAGCTCAGCGCCACAGCCATCACGGGCCAGCTGTGCGATCGCCTCACCATCACCAATCGCGACGCCGAGCAACGCTTGATCGCCTTTGGCGCTCACGACGACCACCAGGCCTATGACGGTGTAACCGAACGCGTCCTAGGCCAAAACGACAATCTTACTATTACCCTCAACCAGCCAGGCACCTTCACCTTCCATGACCATTTACACGACAAGGTTGTTGGTAGTTTTACGGTGGTACAGCCATGAAGTGGGCACGGCGTTTGATTATTGTAGCCGTGCTGGCAATCGTGGTGGTAGCCGGCCTGAGCTACTTGGGCGGCCATAATCTGGCTGTACTTAATCCTAAGGGTCTCATTGCTACCCAAGAGCAACGGCTCCTGATTATCGCCACGCTCCTGGGCCTGATCGTGGTACTGCCGGTGTTTGCACTCACCGCGGGAATCGTATGGCGGTATCGGGCCAGTAACACACGCGCTACGTATCAACCGGACTGGGACCATAATCCGGTGTTGGAGTTTATCTGGTGGGGCATTCCCTGTGCCATTATCGCGGTACTGGCGGTTATTACATGGACGAGCTCGCACCAGCTGGACCCGTATCGGCCCATCAGCTCAAACGTAAAACCCTTGACCGTGCAGGTAGTAGCGCTGGATTGGAAATGGTTGTTTATCTACCCCGAGCAGCATATTGCCACCGTGAACTTTCTGCCGCTGCCAGTTAATACGCCTATCAACTTTGAGATTACATCTGATGCGCCTATGAACTCGTTCTGGATTCCGCAGCTGGGCGGCCAAATGTATGCTATGCCTGGCATGAGTTCACAACTGCACCTCCTAGCAACCACACCAGGAGTGTATCGCGGCTCGTCGGCCAATATTAGCGGCCAGGGCTTTGCCGGGATGCATTTTAATGCCCAGGTAGTGGGCGCAGCCGACTTTGCTACGTGGGTAAAGGCCGCCCAGGCTGCGCCACAACGCTTGGATTGGAACCGCTATACCCACCTGAGCCAGCCTAGCCAGAATAATCCTCTGGCCACCTATCAGCTGGCCGCGCCTGATCTATATGATACGATTGTGATGAAATTTATGATGCCGATGCCACAATCATGAGTGTTTTGGGAAAGCTCACGCTCAACGCTTTGCCCCACGATCCCGTTACCATGGGTGGCGCACTTAGCATGGTGGCAGCCGTAGCTGGTTTGGTTATTCTCATTACGTACTTGCGACGCTGGGGCTGGCTGTGGCGCGAATGGTTAACCTCGCTTGATCCTAAAAAGATCGGCGTTATGTACCTGGTGGTGGCACTTGTGATGTTGCTACGCGGCCTGGCCGATGCGCTGATGATGCGCGGACAGCAGGCGCTGTCGGCCGGCAGCAACCACGGTTTCTTAAGCGCCGATCACTTCCAGCAAGTGCTGTCGGCCCACGGCACCATCATGATCTTTTTTGTAGCTATGGGTCTGATGTTTGGCCTAATCAACCTAGTGGTACCGCTACAGATCGGCGCTCGGGACGTAGCTTTTCCCTTCCTTAATTCGGTGAGTTTCTGGCTGTATGTAGCCGGTGTAGTGCTCATTAACCTGTCACTCGTGGTAGGCGAGTTTGCGGCCACCGGCTGGCTGGCTTACCCGCCGTTATCAGAGCTGGCTTACAGTCCGGGCGTGGGTGTAGATTACTGGATTTGGAGCCTGCAGATCGCGGGCGTAGGCAGCTTGCTCTCGGGCATCAACTTCTTTGCCACCATTTTGCGCCTGCGCCGGGTGGGCATGACGCTCATGAAGATGCCTTTGTTTGTGTGGAGCGTACTTAATAGCATGGTACTGGTAATCTTTGCCTTCCCCATTCTTACTGCCACGCTCGGTATGCTAGCGCTCGACCGCCTGCTCGGCATGCACTTTTTTACGGCCGACGGCGGTGGCAATCCCATGATGTATGTTAATTTGATTTGGGCTTGGGGTCACCCTGAGGTGTACATTTTGATTCTGCCAGCCTTTGGCGTGTTCTCAGAGGTGGTGGCTACGTTCTCGAGCAAGCGGCTGTTTGGTTACACTTCGATGGTAGTGGCCTTGGCCGCTATCACCTTCTTAAGTTTCCTGGTTTGGCTTCACCACTTCTTTACTATGGGCGCCGGGGCCGATGTAAACGCTTTCTTTGGCATCATGACGATGGTGATCGCTATTCCTACGGGCGTAAAAGTATTCAACTGGCTGTTTACCATGTACCGTGGCCGCATTCGTCTCACTACGCCCATGCTGTGGTTCTTGGGCTTTGTGGCCACATTCACGCTTGGTGGCCTGGCTGGCGTGCTTATGGCGGTGCCAGCCATCGATTTTGAGCTCCACAATAGTTTATTCCTGGTAGCGCACTTCCACACTATGATTGTAGGCGGAGTGGTATTTGGGTTCTTTGCCGGGCTTACCTATTGGTTCCCTAAAGTCTTTGGCTTTAAGCTCAATGAACGGTTGGGTCGCTACGCCTTCTGGTTTTGGCTCGTGGGTTTTCTGACGGCCTTTATTCCGCTGTATATTTTGGGCATTATGGGCGCTACGCGCCGGCTTGATCACTACGACGCCTCACTGGGCTGGCAGGGTCTGTTCATTGTGGCCGCGGCCGGCATTGTGATGATCTGCATTGGCGTAGGCTTCCAAGTTTTGCAGCTGGCCTACAGCATCTGGAAGCGTGATGAAAATCGCGACACTACTGGTGACCCATGGGATGGCCGTACCCTGGAGTGGTCCACCAGTTCACCGCCGCCGGAGTACAACTTCGCCACTCTGCCACCCGTGAATGTGCGCGATCCGTTCTGGGCAGCTAAGCAAGCTGGTCAGACCCATCCGCAGCCGGCAGCTTACCAGGATATCACGGTGCCCAAAAACTCACCGCTCGGCCTGGTGATTGCCGGCTTCAGCTTCCTGGTGGGATTTGGTCTGATCTGGCATATCTGGTGGTTGGCGGCCGTGGGCCTGCTAGGTGTAATCACCACCATTGTGATGCGCTCGCTTGACGATGAAACGGAGCGCATCATTCCGTCCCGCGAGGTAGCTGCCCACGAGGAGGCCCACGCGTGAGCCAGTCGACAACGCACAGCACCGCGGCCCTCGATCTCAAGACCACCTTTGGCTTCTGGGTCTATCTGATGACCGACTGTGTGCTATTTGCCACACTATTCGCCACCTACGCGGTACTGCGCGGCAGCACCCTGGGCGGTCCGGGTCCGCATGAGCTGTTTAATATGCCGTTTGTGTTGGCCGAAACACTTATCCTGCTCACCAGTAGTTTTAGTGTGGGACTTGGCGTACTGGCAGCCCGGCAAGGTCAGCAGGCGCGCGTGCTATTCTGGTTTGGCCTTACCTTTGTGCTCGGCGTGGCGTTCCTAGCTATGGAGCTCACTGAGTTCAGCCATCTGGTGACCGAGGGCAATAGCTGGCGCCGCAGTGGCTTTCTCTCGGCCTTCTTTACACTCGTGGGAACACACGGTCTACACATTACCAGCGGCCTCATCTGGATGCTGCTTTTGGTACCGCGCATTTTTACCCGCGGCTTGAATGCCATGATGGTGCGGCGCCTTACGTTGCTGAGTCTATTCTGGCACTTCCTAGATGTGATCTGGATCTTCATCTTTACCGTGGTGTATCTGTTTGGAGTAGCCAGATGAAACTCGGCCGGCATTTCACCTATATTGTGGGCTATGTGGCTTCAATGATGCTCACGTTGGCAGCCTACGGCGCGGTAACTGGGCAATGGCTGATGGGCCGCTGGCTGATTGGTGGGCTGGTAGTGCTCGCGTTAGTGCAGCTGGTTGTGCAGCTTAAGTTATTCCTGCACCTGGGTGATGAAGCCAAGCCGCGCTGGCAGCTCATGGCCTTTTGGTTTATGCTCCTGGTACTCATTATCCTGGTGGCTGGATCGCTCTGGATTATGTATAGCCTCAATTACCGCATGACGCCTGAACAAATGAATCAATACCTCATTAAGGATGAGGGGATTCACTTGTAGTGTTCAAAACGTATGTGCAGCTAACAAAGCCCGGCATTATCGTGGGCAATATTATTACGGCGGCAGCCGGATTTTTGCTGGCCACCCGCGGATCGTTCCAGCCCTGGCTGATGCTGGCCATGCTCGTGGGCCTGTCGCTCGTAATTGCCTCGGCCTGCGTAGTTAACAATTATTTGGATCGCGACATCGATCAACACATGGCCCGTACCAAAAGCCGAGCGCTAGCCACCGGCCGGGTGTCGGCCGCGTCGGCCCTGGCCTACGCGGCCGTACTCGGCGCTGCCGGCTTTGGCGTACTGGCGCTCTGGACCAATCCGCTAGTGCTGGCGCTGGGCGCCGTGGGCTTCATTGACTATGTGGCGCTTTACACGCCCAGCAAGCGCTATTGGATGGCCAGTACACTCATTGGCAGCCTGTCCGGTGCCGTACCGATCGTGGCCGGCTATGCCGCCGCAGCTGGCCGGCTGGATCTCGGCGCGCTCATCCTGTTTGCCATCATGGTGCTATGGCAAATGCCGCACTTCTATGCCATTGCCTTGTATCGCGCCGCCGACTACGCCGCCGCCGAGCTGCCCGTCATGCCCTTGAAGCGTCCGGCGGCCACGACCAAACGTCGCATCCTGGCCTATATCATCGCCTTTATGATTGCCCTGGCTGCGCTCAGTTTCTACGGCTATGCTGGCACTACGTACCTGATCGTGGTGGAGACTATGGCTGCTTGGTGGCTCTGGGAAGTCTGGAACGGCCAGGTCAGTGAGCGCTGGGCTAAGCACCTCTTTAAGGTTTCACTTCAGGTTGTCACCATTATGAGTGTGATGATTGCTCTTGGTTCGCATCTACCCTAAGCCGTATAATGAGTTTATGATTCTGCTTGCCCACATCATCATTGCCCTGGTTAGCCTTGGCTCAACTACTTATGCGTTCTTTCATCCTACTCGTCTAACCCTTCGAATAAGCTACCTACTTGTAGCACTTACGGTGGCCACCGGTACCTACCTTATTCTCATGAGTCCGGCCCACATGCTCCAAACCTGCACCACCGGCCTCGTGTATTTGGGCGTAGTGACACTCGGCATTTTGGCGGCTCGGCAGAGGCTGGCTCGGGTTTAGCCCTTGACTTAAGGTGATCAATCTAGTTTAATATTGCCCAAGCTTGTTCCTTCACTATCCGAGGAGGCGTGATGAGGCGTGCAAGTAGTACCGAGCTTGGTCAGACCTGGCTCAACATCGCCTTTGGATACAGCCGCGAGGTCCTGCGGTTTCTCACTACCAAGCGGCGGCGCGGCCAAGAAGAGCCGGTCGGGGTTATTGAGTGCCCGGCCGACGTGCGGCGATTCCTGGAGGAGATGACCGGCCTCGACCGCTGGGACAACCTCAGCCCCGAGCTTCAAAAAACCATTACCACCATCGCTCAGCGGTTCGCCGACGTGGTCCGACTGGAAGACAGCCCGTCCAAGTTCGATTCACCGCACTTCACCTGGGAGGGTAAACGCTACGAGGCCCCGCCCAGCGCTACTGAGCCGAACATTGCCATCCGGCTACCTTCGGACAACGAAGAGGATGATGATGCCGGTGAGCTGGTGAAGGTGACCGATTGGCAGTCCGTCTGGGTGGCTTCAGCTATCGAGAAGGTACCGGCCGATCAGGTGGATAATTACCAGATTGTCTACGCCTGCCCGGTAGAGACACTTCACTAGCTCGTGGTCGCTGGGCGTTTCGCCCAGCGACTTTTTTTGCGCTACTAGTTGCACTATACAACCAAATTCTCTCGCTTAGCCCTAGTTGTGCGATACAAGTAGTTTCGTAGAAGCACAAGGCAAAGGTTCGGTGCCAGTCCTAAAACGACTGTCGCACATGCCCCATGCTCCAATCCCAGGTAGCAGTAGCCTTCTTATGAGGATTTAAAATGCCCTGGGGATCGAAAATGTCTTTCACTTCGCGGAAGTACCCATACACCTCGGTACCATAGGCCTGCTCCAGCCATGGCCCGCGAATCATGCCATCATTGTGTTCACCACTGAGCACACCGCCATACTTAAGCACCAGCTCGTTGGTTTCCTTCATAGCCGGCTGCAGTTTAGCACGCTCTTTGGGGTCTTCCAGTTTCATGAGCGGAATAATATGAAAGTTGCCGTCGCCCATGTGACCGGCAATAGTAGCAAACAGCTCATATTTCTTGATGATGGCGCGCATTTGCGGCAAGAACTCGGTCAGGTGGGCCGGCGGCACTACCAAGTCATCAATGAATGGTGCGGTGTGCTTGTCCTTAACCTTACTGCGCAAGAGCTGAAAGCTCTGACGCCGCATCAACCAATACTTCTCGGATGATTCTTCGGTAGGATCTTCCTCCGTGGCAGTAATCTCGTAATAGCTATGTTTTAGATTAAGCTCTTTGTGTAAATTCTTAATTTTATCGCGCACTTCGTCGCGAGTCTCACCATTAAATTCCACCATCAAAATCAGCTTAGGAATGCCATGCAGTAGCATGAAGCCATCGGGGATGAGGCTAATCAGCAGCTTAATGAAGCGTACCGGGCCCAGCACTTTTAGGAATGAGGGCATAAACTTAATCGATAGCCACAGCGTCACATCGTCGAATGACTCAAAGGTGGCCGGCTTATACTCCAATACTTTATTAATGACCTCGCCCAGCCGGTCAATATCATGCAAAAACATCACTAGGAGGCCCGAATGCGCCCGCGCTGGCACCAACCGAAGATGGATATCGGTTACAAAACCGAGCGTGCCCTGGGCTCCCACAATCACCTTGGTGAGATCAAAGATGCCCGTGTCACGGTCCCAAATATCCCAAATGTTATAACCCGTGGAGTTCTTGGTGACGTGCGGCTTAGCCGCCTTTATAGCGTCGTAATGCCGGTCAACCAGCGCAAAGGTCTTGCGATAGACTTCGCCCTCAAAGTCTTTTTGGGCCATTTTAGCGTCTAGGCCAGCTTTGTCGAGCGGCTTCACGATCCGTTCTACCCCATCGGCAAATACCACTTTAAGTTCGGTCACAAAGTTCTCGGTTTTGCCAAATTCAAGCGATTTCTCACCGCCCGAATTGTTATTCACCATGCCACCGATGGTGCAGAGTTCGCGACTGGCCGGATAGCTCGGCATAAGTGCCTGATGCTCCAGCGTCGCCTTTTCAAAATCGCGATAAAACACACCAGGCTGGGCATGAGCGGCTGTCTGGCTAACCTCAAAGATCTGGGTAAAGTGACGGTTAAAGTCGGCTATAATGCCATCATTGACCGCGCCGCCGCTCATATCGGTGCCCGCCGAACGTGCCGTGACTGACAGAGCGGGATCATCAGCCTTATGATCGGCAGTGTATTTAATGAGCGCCTGCACATCGGCCGCGTCCTTGGGATATACCACTACCCGTGGTTTAACCTCAAAGAGGCTGGCATCGTGGCTGTAGGTGGCGAGAGTTTCGGGCGCGGCATCCACCTCGCCTTTGAGGAGTTTTTGGAGGTCTTCAGCAAGATTCATATCTTAAGCATAACCCTATTGGACAATAATGCGACCCCTTTGGCCGGGATTAAGGTGATTGTGGTAGCCCCAGTTGCCTTTGGTGGTAAGCTTGACCGACTGACTCTGGCCGGGTGCGATCTCCCCAATATTGAGCTCCGGATTGTCGGTGTGCGTAGGGTGCGGGTCTGAATCAACATCGACGGGATCGCTACTGGTGTTCTTAAACGTCACTACCTGGCCTGAGGTGATAGTGACCTGAGCTGAGCTAAAACTGGAACCGTCGTAGGTGATGGTGGCGACTGATTGCGAGCTGGGTGCTGTCTGTACGTTACCCCCGGCGCTGGAATTTGAGCCTGGCGTACCGTTTGACCCATGCATCAGCATCACCACACCCAGACCAATGACGATGACGATCACGATCCCGACCAGCGTTAATCCAAGCTTATTCATAAAACCCTCATAATTGTCGTGCCTATCGTATCACAAGAACATAAGCGTTATAATGGCGGCATGAAACAAACCACGGCCATGGTTCGAGCCCAGATCTTGCTGCGCATTGGGCTAGCAGCTGTGTTTTTGTACGCCGCGGTGGGCGCCACCCTACAGCCGGATAATTGGATCGGTTACCTGCCGCTCGCGTTGCGGCACGCGGCGCCGGCCGACCTGTTGCTGGCTGGCTTCTCGCTGTTTCAGCTGGCGCTCGCTCTGTGGCTACTGAGCGGCTGGCGCGTGCGCTACGCGGCGTTCGTGACCGCCATCACCATCGTGGGCATTATGGCTACCAATCT
>JARIHM010000168.1 GCA_029288275.1 Candidatus Saccharimonadota bacterium
ATTAGCCGGCGGCTGGCCGGTATTCTGAGGATTAGCGACCGGCTGCGGGGCTTGTTCTGGCACCTGTAGATCG
This sequence comes from Candidatus Saccharimonadota bacterium, assembly GCA_029288275.1. GTDB lineage: Bacteria > Patescibacteriota > Saccharimonadia > UBA4664 > UBA4664 > JARIHM01. Next base: position 74 of record JARIHM010000168.1, read on the forward strand.
TTAAGGTGCTCAGCGGTACCCTGGTTTGGCCGCTCACCGTTTGGAGTGGGGTTTGATGCTGTATCCATTACGTAATAGTATAGCACTTGTGCTCTATCAGGAGCTACCAGCACAGGAAAATCCCGTTTGAGATAGGCTCCAAGCCAACCCCAAACGGGATATGGTAACTACTCACTTGGCCGGACGCTTGCGCAGACGTTGCGTTTTTTCGCCGACCTCTTGAAGCCGCTGCGTCGGCTGGTTGGGATTCTGCCGGGCCCGGTTTACGTCAGCGGTTCGCCGCTCCAGTCCGCCCGCAATGTGCTCGCTAGCCATGACTCCTGCCTTTCTTAGCCTCGGCGGGTTTTGCGCTTGGCCTGAGCCTCTTGTCCGATGGCTTCACCCGCGGCCTTCGGACTATTGTAGCGAGTGCCCGCCCCACCCCGGCTAGGCGTTCCATCCGGCGCCCAAGTTCCGGAGTTCTCTGCCAATAGCTTCTTGTCCTTGGCCGAACTATTCGTCTTGTGGCCTCGAGCACGGCCTCTCCTGCCTGCCATGATCACCACAAGCCTTCCTGGGCTGCCCGTTCCCACTGCGAGCGCGATAGTCCAGCCTCGCGGGCTTCGGTCAGCGGTGTAGCACCTTTGGTGTCGGCCCGGTCGGCCGCAGCGCGGGCTAACGATGCCGCTGGCTTTGCCTTCTTTGGCACCCGCGATCCGTCAGGTCGGTATTTTGGCGATGCCTTCGTTGTAGACGGCTGATCCGTCATGGCTGCCTCCTCATTTTTCGCTTAGCGAATAAGGGCTACCTTCGGGGCCGATCTCAGACTAGCGAAAACTACCGCGTTCGTCCATGCCCAATCCTCTAATTATGCACCCACACGGGCGTGCCAATATCAGCCCAGTTGTACAAGAATGCGGCCGTAGCCAGCGGCAAGTTCACGCAGCCATGCGAACCGCCATAGTAGTAGTCCGAGCCACCAAAGTTACCATTGCGCCAAGAGGCATCGTGCAAGCCATAGCCCTGATAGAACGGCATCCAATACTGCACAAACACATCATAGTTGTAGCGTGGGCCATACTGATAGCCCACCAGATGGGTATTGGTCGTCTTGTAATAAATACTGAACAGACCCGTCACTGTGGGGAATCCAGCACCCGTAGCACCCGACGTCACTGGCGATTCGTAGATCACCTGATGGTCCTGCCATACCCACAGATGCTGCTTGCTTAGGTTTATCTCGATATACCGCCCATAATCAAGCGTAATAACCGTGTTCGAAATGGTCTTAAACGGCACATCATGCGTGGTAATGGTAAAGGTCAGTGGCTGATTCTTCGTTACCGCATCGGCAATGGCGTTTACGGCCGGGTCCTGATCAATCGCCAGACCATCAGTACCTTCCTGGTCCACCCGCGTCACACCGTTCTCAATCGTCACTTTCTTGCTCACTGGTGCTTGGTCAATCTGATTGGCGATCTGCTGCACATAGCTCTTGAGTTTGGCCGTATCTACCTTGGGGACGAGCTTGGCCGAGGTATCATTCTGCTGCTTATCAAAGGCTACCCACTGGCCAATGTCGTCCGAGCTGGGGGTAAAGGTTTTGTCGCCGTAAGTCAGCACGATCGGCGTGGCGGTCAGGCGTTTGGCCTCGGCAATAGTCGGGCCCAGCGCTGCAGCTTGAATGTCGGCCAGCACAGGCCGGGGTTTTAGTCGAAGATTGTTGCCCGTAGGGAAGCGCAGGTCCTGCTCTACCAGGCGCTCCAGGCCCAAGCGATCCACCGTCACGCCGCTCTTATCCGGCACGGTCTGGAAGGTGCCATTCTGATAGACCACGCCGGCATCTACCGGCGCCACACCTACATGCGCCGCTACCTGGGTGGCAAAATCATTCAGTATCGTCCGGTTGAGCTGGTACTGCATGGGCACTGGATCAGTATGAAACGGCAGATACCATGAAGCCCGGCCGGTTTGATAGGCCGTCTGCAAGGTGGCTTCTGGGTCAAAGCTCACACCGATTTGATTTGGGCTCAATTTGTAATCCTGACCGGCCACATTGAGCTTGAGCTGATAGGCCGCAGCATCTTTTTGCAGCACAGCCCGAGCCTGGGGCAACGTGAGACCCCCAATATTTTGGCCAGCCGCCACCACGCCTGGTAGAATGCGGCCAGCAAACCAAGCTGTCAGTGCTAAATGCAGAGCCAAGCCCAGAAATACCATGCCAGCAACCACCGCCACGACTCGAGGAATCGTGGTGAAGCCGTCAGAACCATGTAGTTCCGGATCAAGTCTCCGCCGCACCATGCACTGATTATAGCTATAGCGCTAATGCTTTGGCAAATCCCTAAGAGGCTGCGCTATGATTACTTGTCCAGGAAACGAACGGTCGACTTCTAGGCAAATCCTGTGTGCAGCTTCGCTTCGGGGGAATAGCACAGTGGCTTAGTTCTGCTCGAGGAAACGTTGACGTTCACTAATGGAGCCGAGGGAGAAGAAGGAGCTCGTTCGTTTCCCGAGCAGAACTAAGCCACGCGGCACGGAGGTAGGGGGAATTTAGCCCTCAGCGCGCGGCTGAGCACCAAACTTGCGCTCCAGGATCCGCAGCGCCTTGGCCTCCACGGCAGCCGCCTCGCCATCAGTTGGCGTACGATCGGTATGGCGCACGGTCAGTCGAATCGTCAAACTCTTGTGGCCCGTCGGCACGCCTTCGCCATAATAATCCTCTACAAAGGCCGCCGTGGCTTGCGGCAGATCAGCCAGCGCCGCCGTAACATCCGCCCACATTACCTCGGCCGGCACTATCACTGCCAGGTCACGCTGCGCGCTGGGGAAGCGGGCTAGTCCCTGGAACACTCGTGGTCGGGCCTGCTCGAGCAACGGCGCTACATTAAGTTCCAGATAAGCTGCTTCGCCGCCGAGTTTTAATCGCCGCAGCAGTGCCGGGTCCAATTGGCCGATCTGGCCGAGCCGCAGCTTGCCGAGCCACACCGTCGCTCGTCGGCCAGCTGCCCAGCCCACCTCGGCGCTAGTCTCGGGCGCCACCTTTAGCTCTAGACCCAGCTCGCGCGCTAACGCGTCCAGTATGCCCTTGAGCTGCCGGTAGGCCAACTCCGGCCGCCGAACCATCACCCCCAGCCGCAATGGTTCGGCTGGCTGCTCGCCCGAACCGCGCTTCTCAAATACCCGGCTCAGTTCATAGAAACCCACTGTCTTAGCATAGGTCCGATTGCGCGCCAGCACTTGCAAATGGCTCGGCAGAAGGGAGGAGCGCAGGTAAGCTTGCTCCACTGATAGCGGGTTCTTTAATTTCAGATGCTGCCGGGCGTCCAGCTCCAGGTCCGCCAGCTGATCCTGGCTCACAAACGAATAGGTCATCACTTCAAACAAGCCCGCCCCATACAACACTCGTTGCAGCTGGCGCCGCCGACCATGCATATGATCAAAGCTCACCTGGCGGGGCCGCCACACCGGAATGCGCGATGGCACCCGGTCATAACCCAGCACGCGCACCACTTCTTCCACTAAGTCCTGAGCCTCCTTCAGGTCGGGCCGCCACCAGGGGACCGCCGGTACAGCTATAATCTCAGCTGAATCAGCCGGCTGGGCCTCAATCTGCAATTGGCCGAGCGCTGCCACGGCCTCTTTCATAGTGACCTCAAAGCCAAGCAACCGATTCAAAAAGTCATGACGCAGTTCAATAGGCCGCTCCTGTGGCGCCACATTGAGCTGATCGGTCACCGCCACGAGCAGTCCGCCAGCCACCTGGGTCAACAGCTCTACCGCTCGAGCCATAGCCACGGGCGCCAGCTGCACTGGCAAGCCACGCTCAAATCGAGCACTTGCCTCGGTGCGCAGTCCATGGCGTTTAGCCATCTTGCGTACCAAGACGCCATCAAATGTGGCTGCTTCAAGCAGGATCTCTTTAGTCGTATCATCCACCTCGGTGCTAACACCGCCCATCACGCCAGCCAGCCCGACCGGCCCAGTCGCATCAGCCACCACCATGTCATCAGTTTCCAGCTTACGCTTTACACCATCCAGCGTAGTAAGCCGCTCATGAGCCTTGGCCAGTCGTACAGTCAGCGGCAGTTTGACCTTGGTCGCATCATAGGCATGCAAGGGTTGGCCCAGCTCCAGATTCACATAATTGGTCACATCCACAATAGGGCTAATTGACCGCACACCTGCCGCCCGCAATCGCGCCACCATCCAGTCGGGGGAAGGGGCATCTGCGGCTACCTTCATGCGAACGAGCATAAATCGCTTTGCTCCTACCTTCGGCGCTACTTCTGGACCGCCCGTTTTATCGGCGTGTAGTCCCTCTGGCAATTCCTTCGAGCCCGCACCCGTTATAGCCCCCACCTCGCGCGCCAGACCAACCACACTTAGGAGGTCAAAACGATTTGTCTGGGTCTTAATGTCCACGATCGCATCGCTAGGATACATGTCGCACAATGTTGTCCCTGGCTCAGCGCTATCTGGTAGCTCCAAAATTCCATCGTGATCCGGGCCTAAATCCAGCTCACGTTCGCTGCAGAGCATGCCCTCGCTCACCTCACCGCGTAGCTTAGCCGGCATAATCTTATCGCCACTCGGAAGGGTAGTGCCTACCTGGGCCAATGCCACCTTTAAACCTTCGCGAACATTCGGTGCCCCGCACACTATTCGTAGTTCTTCCTTACCGGTACTAACGAACACAATTTTGAGCCGATCTGCCCCCGGATGCTGAATAACTTTTTTAACCAGAGCTACAACGATCTTTTTATCAAGTGGCTTTGAGTAAATAGTTTGTTCAACTTCAATTCCCGCCTGCTCCAAAGCCGACACAATCTCCTTGTCTGACATTGTGCGACATAGCCATTCTTTAATCCAGGCTGTACTAACTTTCATTGTTTTACTCCATTGGTGTCGATCATCCGAGCCGCGGTAGCGCTCTTCATCCTTACCATGCTCCTTCGAACACCCCCAGTTGCTCGTCGGTTCCAGGTGATTAAAATTGTAGAATCTACAACACTGCCCATACTAGAACTGCTCCAGAAAAGCAAAGTTTGGGCGCCAGAATTCACGCACATCATCTACGCCATATTTGATAGCCGCAATCCGTTCTGGACCAAAGCCAAAGGCAAACCCGCTATAGACCATTGGATCGATACCTATGTTGCGGAGCACCTGCGGGTGGATCATGCCGGCACCGCCCAGCTCCAGCCAGCCACTACCACCACATAAATGACAGTCTTTTTCACCGAGCTTGCCCGTGCCGCCACATACCACACAGGTAGCATCCATCTCAACACTTGGCTCTGTATAAGGAAAATAATTAGATCGTAAACGCAGCTTGGTCTGATCGCCCAGAATTCCCCGCATCATAGCTTCAAGGGTGCCCTTCAAATCAGCCAGGCTGATCCCCTCGTCCACTACCAGGCCTTCTATCTGATGAAAGGTCCAGGAGTGGCGTGCATCTTCGTCCTCATTACGATAAACCTTGCCCGGAGCAATGATCCGCACCGGCAGCTCGTCTTTATGAAGCTCCAAATGCCGTATCTGGATGCCCGAAGTGTGAGTGCGCGGTAGGTGCGCCTCCTCTAGGTAGAATGTGTCTTGCATATCACGTGCAGGATGGTCGGCCGGAATATTGAGAGCCTCAAAGTTGTACCATTCAGTCTCCACCTCGGGTCCCTCGGCCACCTGATACCCCATCTGCCAATACAGCTCTATCAGCTCATCCAGAACCAAGCTTGCCGGATGGCGATGGCCCAGCGCCGGCTGCGTACCTGGCGCCGTCAGGTCGAGTGGCGTGCTGAGCTCTTGAGTGAACTGAGCCTGCCGCAATGCGATCCCCCGCGCCTCTAGCGCCGCCTGGACAGCGAGGCGCAGCTGGTTGGCGGCGCTTCCCGCTGTTGCCCGTTCCGCCGGCGGCAGCTCCCCCACTGCCTTGAGCTGCTCAGTAACGCTTCCCTTGCGCCCCAATAATTCCACACGGAGCGCCTCCAGCGCCGCCTCATCGGCGGCGCCTTCGATTCGAGCCTTGAGTTGTGCTTCATCTAGGGCCATCGGAACCTCACATATACTTCAACAATTGCCAGCAATAATCCCAGTAGTATAGCATCTCTGATGTTAAATTGATGCAGTGAGCCGAGCGCTAGCACTCCCGTAGCCCAACCGCCAATTAAGAGCCCTTGCCGCCAAGAATAACGCAGCCGGCTCACCGCAGCACCATCGTGCACGTGAAGGAAGGTTTTGACCCCATATAAAGCCAGCGTTACCAAAGCCGATAAGCAGCCTAGCAGCAGCACAAACCAGATCGTCACCCCTACTGGCCCGATGGCCAATGGATTGGTTAGCAACAAGCTTAAGACCAGGAGCACCGTGCTACCAGCCCCCCAAATCATCAGAATGGTTAGGTAGCCTAGAGTCGGCACCATTCCCCTCACGCTTAAAAACATTCTTATTATGGCATCTATCCGCCCCTAACCGCAAACTGGTCTGTCTCGTATCTATACAAAGACAGGGTATCCTTCTATAATAATGCGAACCTTGCACCTTTTCGGTCCTTGGAGTTCCCATGAATGATCCCACGGAAACGATCAAAAGCAGCCTCAAACGGCTGCTTCAGGCGGCACGGGACGAGAGCCGGCTCAGCCCCATCCTGAGCTTACTCACACACAATCCCAGCACGTTCCTGCCCGATCCTAGCCGGCGCATCCTGGCTCAGCTGATCCTTGAGGAGCCTGATGCCTACCCGGCCGATGTTCAGGCCGCAGCCGAGGCACTGATTGCCCACCTGGATCAGCTGGCGGTCGAAGCTGCAGCTACCCCGCCCCAGCGGCCGCGTGATTGGACCGACCATTACTACGAACTGCCGCTGTAGCCACCGCCCGCTCTCATTTCGAGAGCGGGTCTTTTCTTGCAAAAGAAAAACCACCCATCTCGCCTCCCGGCGATCGTGAGTGGTTCCCGCAACGTGAATAAATGCATGAGTTACGGGGCGATCGAAACTGCCCTTTTTGATTGTGTAAATTGGCACTCGTCGCCCCGTAAGTATTTCCTAGCTTGCACTAAGAAATATATGGGGATGAGCTTATTTCAGAGTTTTAGCCAAAAGTTGGTTGGTGCTTTTTTTTGCGTAAGCACGGGTCCTGTGCGCTTATTGTTTGGATGCGCTTGTAATGTACGTGGCGTTTGAACTCTTTTTTTTAAGCTCTGGTTTTTTCCTCCCTACCGCTTGGTTGGTATTTGGAAGGCATTCGGCTATGACCAGGGGACATAACCGCGTGCCTTCCAAATACCGCGGAGCAGGCGTGGCGCTTGAGATTGGACCTCAGGCGATGCTCCTGTTGCAACAGTAGGGTGAACCCGGGCTAGAGAGTAAGGGGGATACTTCTAACCGGGATTGACCCCACTGTTGGTGGCTTTATGGGAGAAGAGAATTGGACTTTCAAGGGACCGGGGAACTTCGAACTGTCTATAATGTAGCACAAGCATTTTTAGATGTCAATATTCTTATGTTATGCTCCCCCTAATAGTAAATAATTCCTATATAAAGCCATAAATTTGATATTTCTATTCCCCTTCTCGAGCTTTAAATGATCAAGCTTGTTGAAGTATTTACAACCTTTATGCACAAAATTTTACGCTCAAAATAGGCATTTTTACTCGGTTATGACCTATTAAAAAGTGTTGTCAAATTTACTTTTTTCAAAAAGAAGGGTTCCGCTTTTTTAGGCGAAACCCCACCCTATACTGTATTAGATTGAGCACAAAGGCATGCCTTTGGCGCCAGGTTTGCAGAAAGCATGCAAAGTTTACCAGAGTATATAAGCCAATCAGCTCAAACCTAAGCCGAATATACATCTTAAAGCACTTATACAGAGACTAGCTGCGGTTAGATTAGGCCCAGCTTCTCTTTCACTTCGCCCAGCTTGGCGTTAGCTAGCTCACTAGCCCTCCACCAGCCATGTTCGAGCGCCTTATCGATCTTGTCATTACCTTCGCGCATGAGCTGTTCATGACTATGCCGCAGCGGCTTGAGCGCGTGAACCGCCAGTTCCGCGAGATCGCGTTTAAAATCACCGTAACCGCGGCCAGCATAGGCCTCTTCTAGCTCAGTAATAGGCCGGCCGCTCAATACTGAATAGATTACCAGTAGGTTGGTGACGGCCGGCTTATCAGCTGCAGCCGTCACCTGACTGCCAGAATCAGTAACAGCGCGCATGATCTTGCGCTCAATCGCCTTATCATCATCCATTAGCAAGATACAACCGCTCAGGTCGTCGTCACTTTTGCTCATTTTTTTGGTTGGATCCTGGAGATCCATGATGCGCGCGCCCTCGGTCTGCACCGTCGGCTGTGGCACCTTAAAGGTCTCGCCATGCAGATTATTGAAACGCGTGGCAATGTCGCGTGTCAGCTCCACATGTTGCTTCTGGTCATCACCCACCGGCACTTCGTCGGCATCATACAGAAGAATATCAGCGGCCATGAGCACAGGATAGTCGTAAAGTCCCACCAGCTGACCCTCTGGACCCTGTTTTAAAGATTTGTCCTTGAACTGCGTCATCCGATTAAGCTCGCCGATGGTGGTGTAGTTGTTTAGAATCCAGGTAAGCTCGGAATGGGCCGGAATCTGGGATTGGGCAAAGATGTAGGAGTGGTCGTGATCCACCCCGCAAGCCACTAACCATGCTACGGCTGAACGCGTAAGACGATGCAGCTCCTCGGGATCTGGCCGCACATTAAGCGCATGCAGATTGGGCACAAAAAAGAAGTGTTCCCGTTCAGGATCACGGCTCATCTCGCCCCAGCGCTTCATTGCCCCGATGTAATTTCCAAGTGTTGGGTCACCGGTTGGCTTAACGCCGGACACTACACGCTTCACTGCCAGCTCCTTTCGATTTGCTTTTGTATAGTCAACTATAAATTCTTATGTCTGGGGACGCAAATACACTTTACCTAGCACTCCAGGGACGCTTGCGCTCACCCCTATCTTATTAAACTACCATCCTTGAATGTTTAGTCTTCGGCATTGGGACGCTCAAGCACCAACGGCTCAACGGCCGGTGACGTATCAGCAATCCTGACCACATCCTTGTCTACTTTCTTGAGCTCACGGTGAGCCGCGTTAAAGTGATTTACCGTGGTACCAAGCGCCGCACCGAGCTTCTGCATGTAGGTCTCATGCGCAGCGATATGCTGCCCCAGCTCCCCCACCCGCTTCTGAATGTCCTTAGCTTTTTCCTCGATCTGCAGGCTTCGCAGCCCCTGCAAAACGGTCTGGAGATAGGCCATAAATGATGTAGGACTTACAATGATTACTCGTTTATCTCGAAAAGCATATTCGATGAGATCACGCGCGTTCGTCTGAAGTGACCCTACTTTATTGATAAGCAGATCGTAGTAGATTGCCTCACTTGGAATGAACATGAAGGCAAAATCCATGGTTCCCTCATTGGGCCGAATGTACTTGGCAGTCTCATCAATACGCCCTTTTAGGTCATTCTTAATTGACTTAATCAGCGCTTCTTGCCGAACCTTGTCCTTTTCTTCGACCAGTCGGTTGTAGTTTTCTAATGAGAATTTAGAATCCACGGGCAAGAGCCTGCCTTTATCGAGTAGAATAACGGCGTCGACGATTTCGCCGTCATTAAATTTGTACTGAAGATGGAATCGCTCCGGCGGCAGCACGTTCTCCAGCACGCTCTGCAAGAAGTACTCGCCCAATACTCCTCGCTGTTTAGGGTTCTGGAGCGTATTCTGGAGTAGTTTGAGTTCGTCAGTGATGCTCAGAACCTGCTTATTGCTCTCCTTGAGCTCAGTTAAGTCACGGGTAACTTCACCAATGAGGCGACTAGAAGCCGCAAACTGCTGCTGCATAGCGGTACGCATATGCTCGTTTGATTTATCGAGCCGGTCATTGAGTGTCTGATGAATGCCCTGTAGATCTTGTTTGATGAGACCGAAGGCAGCTTCATTCTGCAAGCCACCCTTAAGTTCACGCACCTGGCGGTTCAGGGTCATAATAACCCAAGCAAAGCCTGCTATTAATGCAACGAGCACACTAAGAATAAGGAAAACGATTGTCATATTGCTAGTATACCAATGGATGCGATACCGAACAATACCCAAACGTACAATGGGACCGCCTTGAAAAGGCGCCTGGCCAGTGCTAATATTTCGCCACTGACATCTACCGAAAGGTGTGGTCATGACCCTCGATATTGTGTATGCCTTTCGAGCCGGACTGGATATCCCAGCCAATCCGCACGCACGCCAGCCGCTGCCGCCCCATCTGGCTCCCCTCCTCAAGCTCATCATTGAAGCGTATTTGCGGGGGTGGCCAGGTCGGCGC
>JARIHM010000173.1 GCA_029288275.1 Candidatus Saccharimonadota bacterium
GCGCCAATCGGCTCGCGAGCTGGCTATGCTGGACGAGCGTCCGGGCGTGCTGAAGGCGCTGGCCGACTTCCTCTCTACGCCATTTGTGCGGGTGGGACATTGGCTGTCCGACCGCTACTCGCGGCTCAATATTGTCACCACCATCCTCGATGTGATGATCGAGATGCCACTCAAAACCTCACTGCGGTTGATCCAGCAATGGGTAGGATTTTTGCGCGATAAGCAAGAAGAGTTGTAAGAAAGAACAGAAAAAGGGCGCCAGAATAACTCTGGCGCCCTTTGTTAGGCCTTTTTCTTGGTGTGCCAATCCTTGAGCCAGGGGTAGCGCACCAGGTCGTATTGTCCGGGGTGGTTTTGAGCGGTTATGATCGGCCGATAATCGGCCCGGTCTGCCCGATCGTAGCCGCGATCGGGCTCCACGGCGTAATTGTCATCGGTCCGCCGAAAATCGAGCAGGCGCGTGCTGTGCATGGGGTGACGTAGCTTGGATAGTGTCTTGTGTTCGATCTGGCGGATCCGTTCGCGCGTTACGCCGTAGATGGCCCCAATCTCATCGAGCGTCAGTCCGCCGTCGCTCACGACGCCCCCCTGCTTGATCTGACGCTGTCGTGAGGGGTGGCGGGGCGAGAACAAGCCGAAGCGCAGCCGGATCACGCCGGCCTCACGCTCAGACAAGCTCCGGAAGATATCATCGAGGATGGTATCGAACTCATGCTGGACAAGATGCGTGTATGGGTCGGGTTCATCAACGATGTTGACGATGTCGCTAAAGCTCAGAACCTCCCCGCTACAGGCATCATATTCGGTGATGGTTTCAGAGAGCTCCTCCCAGGTGGTTTGAGGCATAGTCTCGGCTTCTTCAAGACGGAATCCGACCGCCTTAACGCCCAGCCCGGTGTCACTAGCAAGCTCGGGCAGACTCGGCTCGTAGCCGGCCAGGCGGCGCAACTTGGTTTGGGCTACCTGAACCCGGTTGAGACTCTCGGCTTCAAAATCGGACAACCCATCAGAGGTCCGTTCACGTAGTACCGCCCGTTTGATCTTGGCGGCCATGGACCAGCCGGCGTACCAGGCAAACCGCGTAGGACTGCCAGGCGCGTACTTTTGGGCTGCCTCCTGGAGACCTAAGACGGCTTCCATGTAGCGATCCTCAAGCGGCAGCCGGTCGCCCGCAAAGCGGGACAGTGCCAGAACCTGGCCCCAGCCCTCGGACCGGCGTGCGCGGCGCCACTTGGGTGTGCCATCAGCTTCGCGCACGAACTCATTGGGACTGGTCTGATTCCAGCCCATGGAGTGCCGCGCTGCCCAGGCTGCTGCTCGTAGCGAGTGGCAAACCAGCTGCCAGCGAGCTGCCTGGCCGAGAGCAGCGGCCTTATCAAGCTCGGCCTGAAGTTTCTTGCTGCCCTTGGTCGGCTTGTTCTTCCTGAGGTTAGCCAGGGCATCTTCGGCCTGAACGCCGATCAGGGACTGCCGGGCTAACTCGGATTCTTTTTCTGGAGGCAGGAAAGGGATGTCCTGGAGTCGTTGCATGTAAGCCGAGAATTCCGGACTGACACGCGGCTGAGGCTCCCGTAGCCATGTCTCTTCGAAGTGCGACTTCAAAAATCCCCCTCTCTTGGGGTGTTGAAGAATAGCATTACTATAAACTTTTTATAGAAATTTACAACTCATCGTCAGATTATTCTCAGCTCAAATCAAGCTGGACTTCAGCTCAACGAGATATCGTTAGGCCCGTAACCATGGAGGGAATGATGAAGAACGCAGAGCTCTACCAGAAGCAGATCGAATTTTTGGCCCAGGTGCTTAACATAGAAGCTGCTGAGATTGCGGCCCGGTTGCAGGTACGGGCCGCTATGGCGATATTATTGCCCGCTCGTTGAGGCGTTTGAACTGGCAGTCGAGATACGGTCGGTCCCTAGTACTACGATGAAGTCAGCGTCGTAGGTGGTGCCGTAGGGGTTGGTGCTGGTAACCACCGCGCTCTTGCCGTAGCGGCTGATGAGGTAGGCACGGGTGGCGGGGTTAGCGCCTTTGGTAGTGTCAATGATGGTGGTAACCGTGGCGGGGGCTGGTGCATTGGCGTAGCCGGCAGCTGCCAGTCCCTTGGCAGCGAGTGCATCCGACTCTTGCTTAGCTAGGCCGGTTTGACCGCTGCCGTTGAGCACCTCTACGCTGGCGCCTTCTTTCACGATGGGATCATTTGACGTTAGCTTGCGAACATAGGCTTGGATATCGCTAAAGTTATCGAGGCCGGCTACAGGGATAAACGCTGCTTGACCATCAGGCGAGGTGTAGTCCTTAATGAGTACTTCATTATGAGCGCTGTCATTGAGGCTGAGTGACTGTACGGTGCTGAGCTTAATCTTCTTGGTGAGATCATAGAGCCGGCGGAGGTCATTGGTTTTAAAGTCGGTATGGACATTATTGCCAATGGTATCGAGCAGCTGAGCGATCTTGGCCGGATTCGACAACGTGCCGAGTGACAACGCTTTGGTTGCCAGGGCTGTAAGCATGAGGCGCTGGTTGGCGGCACGGTCAAAGTCGCCACCGGGCAGACCGTAGCCGCGCAGACCGCTGGGCGTGGGATCGTTGCGGGCCCGTGCCAGGTTGAGGGCCGTTTGGCCATCGAGGTGTTGCGGGCCATTATGCAGAATCAGCGGGCCGTGATCGACTTTTGAGATATTGGGGTCGTAAATGCCGCGCGGATCGCTGCTCTTGATCGTTACATCAATGCCGCCGACTGTATCGACGGCCTCCCTGAAGGCGCTGTAATCAACCAGGGCATAATAGTTGATGGTCAGGCCGAGCTTGCTCTGGATCACCTGCTCGAGCAAGCTCATACCGCCATCGGCGTTGGCGGCATTGATTTTTTGGTGACCATAGCCCGGAATATTCACCCATAGATCCCGCGGAACGCTCAGCATAAAGGCGGTATTATCCTGGGTATCAAGGCTGAGCACCATGATGGAGTCGGTCAGATTGCTGCCGCCGTGGCCAGGATCATCCTCAGAGTCGCCGGCCAGCAAGATGTTAACCCGGCCGGTATCTTCACCCTTGAGCTTGGTGTCGTTGAGCAGGCCCAGGATATTACTGCCGTTTAGGGCCTTGGAAGCGTTGTGCACAAACTTCCAGCCCAGCCAGCCGCCAGTGCCCAAAATCAGCGCAAGCACCACGAGACCGGCAACCTTGAGCACTTTTTTGCGATTGACCGAGAAACGTCGCTTGGCAGGCCTGCGTGGTGGTACTGGCACGCGCGGCGGCGTTGTGCCGGACGGGCTATCGAGTGTGCCGAGCGGCTTGGGCATGCGGTCATCATAGCTAATGCTGCCGTCAATATTGGGCAGGTGATGATCCGTGGGCGGGTTGGGCGTACGGTCCGAGTTGGGTTGGTCCATAATACGTATTATCCGGCATTTACGACAATCCACCAAGTGTAGAAGTGGGATCTGTGAAAGGGCTGAGGGGAGGGAAGTTAGATGGAAGCCGTTCCTACAATGCCCGCGTCAGCTCTTCTAGCACACGGGTTTTCCAATCCCCTTGGTGGGTGATTTTGACGGCGCCGAGCCTTTGCCAGTCGGTCTTGGTGGAATACTTGGTGAAAACGCCTTGCCAGTTGATAGTGGTACCGTCAGGCTGGTGACCTTTCTCGGCGCGAAAGACGAACAGGGCATTGCCGTACACTGGATTATCAACCACCACGTGTTCCACGGTGGTGCCATCTGGAAGGGTTTGCGGCAAGATAGCCACATAGTAACGATTGGGGATACGCGGGGTGGGCGGAGTTTCTGGACCGCTACCGTTCGGTTGCTCCGGGGCCGAGCCTGCGCCAACATTCTGGCCGCTAAAGTTTGATTCCTGCACTCGGCCATCACCCCACTGGTCTTTTAGGTCGTGCAGCCCGTTGATTCGATCGGCTTGATAGCGAGCCATCTCCTCAGTCAAGGCAGCATCTTCTGGTGATAGGTCTGCTGAGTCGATAGGACGAGGTTCGCTCGGTACCCGGGGCAGCTCGATCCAATCAC
>JARIHM010000183.1 GCA_029288275.1 Candidatus Saccharimonadota bacterium
GAAAAGGAGTGCCCTGATGGTTGCGGCACAACCATTACTGCCAGTGGCTTTGATGAGCAGGATGCCCGCGAGAAGTTCGCGGCCAAGCTAGCTAGCCATCGTACCCAGTGCCACAATGAGTAGCCTGGTACCACACCAAGAGAGGTGAATACATGCCTGGTGATTTTAGACTTCCCGGACCCCATGTGGAGGAGGGCAGGATAATCGGTCATCCCGGCAAGTGGAGAGGGCGTCAAAACTGTCCCCATGCCAAGTGTCGCAAGAGGATCGAGTCCTGGGGAAAGACCGATGTAGAAGCTGCTTCAGAAGGCCGATTCCTACTTCAGCAGCATCTCGATGAAGCGCATGAGGGACTGCTACCCTCAGAATCGCCCCGGACGTGTTGAGGCGGCACCGGTTCTAGTTAGCTCGGTGGTGTGAGCTGATGTTCTATGGCCGATCATCCTCGTGACGATCGGCCTTTCTTTTTATCCATATGGTTCCTTAAAAAATAGCGTATACTGATGGCAAGACGAAGCATATGCATTTTCCAGCGTTTAGCCCCAATATTCTCATCATGACCATCCTGCTGGTGGCCGGAGTGTATGGCGCGATCGGCGGCAAGCACCGGTTGCGTATTTTTATCTTGAGCATTTATGTAGGCATTGTATTGGCCGAGCAGATGGGCTCGCTGGTGCGGCCGTATGTGAAGATGCTGGGTGCCGATCAGGTGAGCTGGCTGCTCCTCGGCTTGCCCATTCTGGTGTTTGGCTTTTTGGGCCGGCATCATGGTGCGGGCCATGGCGAGAAGGGTTCGGTGATTGCGAATACGCTGGTGGGCATGCTGGCTGGTGCGCTTATTTTATCGAGCGCGTTGCACTTGCTGCCGGTGAGTGAGCTAGAGACAATTGACGGTGCCTCGTATTTTGCCATGCTGCTCCGTCAGTATCATTTGTGGCTGTTGGGGTTGCTGCCTGTGCTGGCGCTGATCTTTGGCTGGTTTGGTAGTAAACACAAGGGTCACGCTTAGGTTCGGATCCAGGATAGACAGCGGCGCAGATTTACGGTATGATAGGGCGGTTAAAAACATGGGCCTATAGCTCAGTTGGTTAGAGCAGCTGACTTTTAATCAGCGTGTCCTGGGTTCGAGTCCCAGTGGGCCCTCCAGTCTTAATTCAGAAGCCCTTTCGGGGGCTTTTCCGTAGTCATCTTTAATCTGAAAGAAAAGCCCCCTGGTCTTTTTAGACGAGGGGGCGCTGGAGAGACCTCTACCCAATGGTAATGGCTGTTACATTGCCTGAAGTTGTCTCCTGGGCCCAGCTGCTGCCTATTGAATCGGTGGCAAAGAGCGCATTATCGCCCCGGGCGAACAATTCAGTGTCGCCACCCGCAGCAATAGCCCAGGCATTGCCTGTCATCTCCTCTACCAATACGACCCGTCTCACCCGGATTACGCGGGTAATATGCAGAAGCTCATGGAGGTGTACAACCTGCGCCTCGATCGCGAGATGCAGATTGCGCAGCGGCGGGCCTTCTACTACTGACGGCTCAATAAGGAGAGCAAAGGCCAAGGGAGCAATATCCCTTGGCCTTCTTTTTTATGCGTCGGCCTGCAGGGCCCAGCTACGATCGCAGTAGTCGATCTCGACGCGATGCTGCCCCAAGGCTTCGCCCAGCTGGGCGGCCAGGTCGTCAAGCATCATCTCAACCTCGCTATCGGGCATATCGGCCAAAGCGGTGCAAGAGATGCGACCTGAGTAGGTGATGACCGGCTCTGTATCGACCCGCGCTGAATCGCCGCTGCCCCAAGCACTGATGTGATCTTCGTGAGCCATCACGCCGGGCAGAAAAGGCTGGCCGGCCCGAGCCCGAGCTAGATTCCAAGCCAGGATGGCACGTTGCGCCACCAGGGGATGGTAGGTGGGGCCAGAATCGTAATCAAAACCTTTATGCAGGGCAACGGTAATGATGAAGTCTCGCCGCTTGGTAGTACTCGTGCGAGCGCGCTTATAAGCCATGATGCTCCTTTGGGCTAGGCGTGAGCGAGCATTACGCCACCATACGCCTCGTGTGAGAATAAGTCAAAAAAATCGACGATAGCGGCCGGATTTTTTGGGTTTTATGAGTTACATCAGATATGAGCGCCTGCCATGATAATAAAACTAACGGAGGGGAAGGAGTGGGAAAAAGACCATTACGTATCATGATGGCCGTGCTGGGCGGCCTGGGGCTGGCATTGCCGAGCGGATTGCCGGCTGCGGCTGCCTCGGTGCCAACGGCCCAAGCGATAACCTGGGGTGCCTGTGCGGCACCGCCCGATGGTATTCCAGATGGCGGCCAGCAGTGCGGCACGTTAAGTGTGCCACGTGATTATCAGCAGCCAGATGGGCCACATATCACCGTGGCGGTGTCGCGGATTCGGGCCGCCGACCCGGCGAAACGCCGCGGTGTCTTGCTGGTAAATCCCGGCGGCCCGGGCGGCTCCGGTCTAGACTTGCCGCGTGTGCTGACGATTCTGATGCCGCAGAGCGTGCTCGATGCCTACGACCTGATCGGCTTTGATCCGCGCGGCGTGGGTGCCAGTACGCCGGTGACCTGTGGTCTGACGCCGCAGGAGGCCACGCAGGCGATGGTGCC
>JARIHM010000186.1 GCA_029288275.1 Candidatus Saccharimonadota bacterium
CCATAGCACTTATGCTTAATTATCGATATAATTGCAGCGATATTCGTTCTCGGTAACGTAGGTTATTGAAATAAATGCAATGACTGCTTTGGCCTAGGCGCCGTTAGACTCTTCGCAACGGTAGAACCCGTTGATCTGCGGCTTAAGTCTCACGCCCAAGAGCGAGTGGATGTCCGCGTCCATGAGCGGCAGCCGGCAGCTCGCGTGCTACTGCTTCTGGTTTAACCGCACAGCGGCTCGTACCAGGTTCGCCAAAGCCGCCTCGTTTATTGTGGTGTCTTCGGGGAAATCAACCGCCCGCATGGTTCTGCTATCAAGCCGGGTATTGAAGACTCCGGTCGGGTCCGGCAGCTCTGCGCCCTTGGGAAATGTTAGCCGTACGGCGTTCTTGAGGACGTCAGCCATACAAATATTGCCATTAGAAAACCACACCGCTACTCCCTCGGGCCGAGATGGCTTTTTCCACTTCACCTCTTCCGTCACGCTGGAATCCGCGTTCAAGATAACGGTTCGCAATTGTGCTAGTATCTCGCCACGCCAATCGGCTGCATGAGCGATAATAGCGTCAATTTGTTCGCGAGCAGATAGATCTTCCATATGTAACGAATTATGCCTGATTTTGTGAGATCTCGATAGCGCCAATAGCAAATAGCCTGTCCAGCGGCCGAGCCATCAGGGCTGGGATAAGTGTGCGAGTGCCTTGGACTGGGCGCCGTCGACCCCACCAGTAGCTGCATCAAAGACTGGCTGGTTGTGCTGCTGGGCTAGATTATCGATCATCCGGCTCCGGGCGAGGTTGTACTGAGCCCATTTCTGGAGCTGTTCATCACTCCAGCTGCTCATCCAATTGTGTTTAATGGCCGGATTATGGGCCAGCTGGACAATCCGCTCTACCGCTCGGTTGGATGTATCGGTCAGATAGACAATGCGCACCTGGTCGTAATCGGCAAACTCTGCCGTGTAGTCCGGCCATAGGCCACCCTCGATGATAAGGTCACTCTTTGACGCCAGAGCCGCCTCGATGAGACCTCTAGCTCCCTGCCATAGTACCCGATCACGCTCCCTGAGTTGCGCCAGCCACTCGGACTCGGTGTGCTCGCCAACGCGAGGGCTCAGGCGGAGGCTAGCCTGATTGGCTGGCGTGGCCACGGCGATGAGGGCAAAGCGCAGGTAGTCGAGCGGCACCACGGGGCTTTTCAGCCGTGCTTGGGCCGCGGCTGCCAGAGTTGATTTACCGCAGCGCGCGGCGCCGCCAATGAGCCAAATCATACTGTTCCTAATGAGATATATTCATGGATTTTGACATAAGCATAACCTTTTACCATAATAAAAGCATTCTAAAGGAACATAAAGTGAACAAACCAAAAAAGATGCTTCGGGAAGGGGGATTCGCCTTTCTTTTACCCCTTCTGATTGGCTTACTCGTAGTAACCGGTGGGGTGGCAACTGCTCTCGAGGTTCATAGCCTTCAGGTCCAGCATCAACAGCAGGCTCAAGAGAAGACGGCTGCCGCAACTGCGTTGGCTGTGCATGCTTCACCCAAACTCTCTCCTAGCCCTTCGTCTCATGCAACGGTGCCTGCCACTCCGACGCCCAATGCTGCTACGCCCACACCTGTGAGAGCGACCCCTACTCCGGCACCTCGTGTAGCTACTCCTACCCCGACGCCCGTGCCCACGCCAGTACCAACTCCGGCAGCGCCCACCACGGTACAGATTGGCAACACAGCGTACTCTTGCGCCGATGCAAGTAACTGGGGCAAGCTCGTCTATGCTGGCAAGGCGCCGACTTATTCCTATAGTGCACCCAGCGGTGCTCAGCTTAATTCGTATACGCAGTGGACGAACATTACGGGCTTAAGCTGTAGCGGTACTCAAGGATGGCTTCAGCGAGGCAGCGAGTTCTTCTGGAGTCAGGATCTGGTAATTACCTAGGCATTGGTGGCGTTCGGCCTGTAGGCCTGAACAAAAGCTTCTTTGCTCATATCGGCCTCAAGTAACAAGCCATGCTTCGCCGGAAGAACGGCCAAGATTCGTTCGACATAGTTAGCTCCTTATCCTTTAGTGTAGGCTAGCCCGGGACTTTTGCAATGAGGTACCATAGAGCTAATGAAAACTACACCCATTATCACCTTTAAGGCCAAGCTATCCCGGATTGGCTCATGGACAATCCTGTTGTGGCCGCAGGAAGCAAGCGCGAAGCTGTCCTCGCGCGGTCTTGTTATGGTGAAGGGAACTATCAACGGGCAGCCGTTGCGGACCGCGCTGGAGCCGGACGGGCGAGGGAGTCACTGGTTTAGCGTGAGTAAAAGCCTGCGTGAAGCCATACGAGCTGGTGTAGGCGACGCCGTAGTACTGGAAGTTGAGCCAACTAAAGACTGGCCGGAACCAGATGTGCCAGCCGATATTGCCGAGGCTCTAGCCGCCGATAACGTAGCTCAGGCCCAATGGCTGGATCTCACGCCCATGGCTCACTGGGAATGGATTCGCTGGATCCGCGCCACGAGCAATCCTCAGACGCGCCGGCATCACATTGAAGTAGCCTGCTCCAAGCTCCGGGCCGGAGAACGGCGACCATGCTGCTTTAATAGCCGGAGCTGCACGGTGCCTGAGGTTTCCAAGAGCGGATTATTGCTTGAGCCAAGCCTGGTTGCGTAGCGAGCGGTATACGCGATGTATTGCATATCAGATCACTTTATGATAAAACAATAAATCATTTAGCGATCACCATAGCCCTGAGATACCTCGAACGGAGCATATAGTGGCAAAGCCTAAGCCCCATCCTACGCTCTGGGTGCTGACCTATGACCTGAAGAGGTGGCGGGGCGAAGAAACCAAACCGACTGTCTCAACCCATTTCAGCGAAGAAAAGGCGGCTCGTGCCTGTACTACGCGGCGAAATGGGGATTGGGGAAAGCAGTGGTACAAGGTGGAAGCTTGGATCATTCCACCTCAGGGTCAAGGTAGACCCAGGCGGCAGCTTCGGGTGATTCGAAAAGAAAACAAGAATCAGCCGAAGTAAAACCTAGCCCACCAGTTGTGGTTTAAGCCCACTATTGGTGGGCTTAAATTATTCCCAATAAAAACGTTTTCGACGCCAATAAGAAGAGCTCGACAAGTAGCGTAAGAACCCAGAGTCTGCATCTGATAATGCTTTCTTCGGCATAATACCTTGACAGACATAGTAATATGCTATACACTGCAATTATGATCGATAAACACATCACTTCAGACCTCCTACGCGGTCACACGGATACCATCATCCTAGGGCTCCTCATGAGTGGCGATAAATATGGGTATGAGATTACCAAGCTCGTTTACGAGAAGTCGGATCAGACGTACCAACTGAACGAAGCCACTATGTACTCAAGCCTGAAGCGGTTAGAGCATGACAGCCGGATTACCTCCTACTGGGGCGATGAAACCCAGGGTGGCCGGCGCAAGTACTACCGCATCACCGAGGATGGCCGCACTGCCTATCGCGTCAATAAACACAACTGGGATGCGGCCAAGCGCATTCTGGAACACCTTTTGTAAGCTAAGGAAATCATATGGAACAGAAATTACACACCTTTTTAGAGCAAGCCTTTGCCCCTTACGGCAATTTTCCAGCCCGAGCCGAAGTCACCAAGGAGCTGCTGAGCAACCTACAGGATAAATATACCGACCTCAAGCGCCAAGGCCTGAGCGATGACGATGCCTATCGGGCTACCGTGGAATCGTTTGGCGATGCGGCCGAGATTATGGAGCAATTGTCGCCAGCCCAGCCGGTTAAGGCAGAACGGCCAGTGCAGCCCGCAGCGGACGGCGGAACTCTTCGCCAGATTATGAAGGAGGCTTTTCGCCAGGCCAAGCATAGCTCGTCGCGCTTTGCCTCAACCGACCTGCGCCAGACCGATCTAAGCGATTCCGACCTAGCTGCTGCCGATTTTAGCTTTAGCGCGCTGCAAGGCGCCACATTTGACGCTTCTGATCTGACGGGTGCGGTGTTTACGGCCGCGGCGCTGACCGGCGCTCGCTTTGAGGAGGCCAATTTAGCTGGCGCTAGCTTTATAGCGAGCGATGTACAAGAGGGCCGGTTCGCGAACGCCAATCTGACCGACGCTACCTTTAAGGCCTCAGCGCTTAAAGGGGCCAACTTCACCGGCGCCGCTCTGCGGGGCACAACCTTTATGGAATCAGATTTGAGCGGCCTGTCGTTTGATAATCAAACTCTGACGGGAGTTACATTTGAGCGATCATCGTTGAAGCGAACTTCATTTAAGAATGCCAAGCTAATGGACGTTACCTTTCGTCACAGTGATCCCAAAGAGGCGGTATTCGAAGGTGCCACCATGGATAAAGTGACCTATGCTATGCTCAAAAACACCAAGGCTGACCTTTCGGGCGTGACGATCGCCTAGAGTACCCGTGGGCCGTCCGCGACTGCTATCATAGCAGTATGAGCCCATCAGCCAACATTCGCATTGCTATTGATGGTCCGGCCGGAACCGGTAAATCGACGGTGGCACGTTTGGTGGCGCGTCAGCTCGGCCTACCGTTATTAAACTCTGGTCAGCTATACCGGTCGGTAGCGTATCTCATGCGGCAAGCTGGCTTGGATTTGCTGAATTCTGACCAAGCGGCCCGCGTAGCTGCGTCTATGAGGGTGAAGATCGAGGATGGCCTGGTGTGCCAGCTCAATGACCAGGGCATGCGTGGGCGGCTGGCAAGCGATGAGATCAGCGCCGCGACGCCCATTGTGGCGCAACACCTTGGCGTGCGCGAAGCAATTCTGGTTATTCAACAGGCATACGCCAAAACGCATGGGGTAGTAATGGAGGGCCGGGCTATTGGCACGTCAGTTATACCCGATGCCGAATATAAGTTTTATTTGACCTGCGACCTAGAGGTGCGCGCCCGGCGCCGGCAGCATCAGGGCTTGCATGAAACTGCTGCGCAGCTGCTCGAACGCGATCGGCTCGATATGGAACGGGCCATTGCGCCGCTTCAAAAGGCGGCTGATGCCACCGAGATTGATACGACGCACCTGGTGCCGGAAGAAACAGCTGCTAGAATTATTACAAAGGTACATTCAGGAGGCGCACATGCATCTAACGCTAGTTGAGAAAGAGTCATTAGTCGATAATATCTGGGCCTTCCGGTTTAAGGCCGAGCCGCCATTTACCTGGGTGCCGGGCCAGTTTGTGCAGGTGAATTTGCCGCATGAGCATCCGGATGCCGAGGGTACCGAACGCTGGTTTACGGTGTCGTCTGCACCATACGATGATGTGGTGCAGATTACGACGCGGGTAACGAACAGTACCTTTAAGCAGGCGCTTGCGGCATTGCCGGTAGGCGGTGAGCTGCCATTGCTGGCTCAGGCGGATGGTGATTTTGTATGGCAAGATTCCGACAAGCCACTCGTATTTGTGGCTGGTGGTATTGGCGTGACACCATTCCGGAGTATTCTGCGGCAGCGCTTTCATGATCACCAGCCGCTCGGTGTCACACTGGTGTACGGCGGCCGTACGCCAGATCTACCGTTTAAGGCTGAGATTGATGACTGGGCCAAGGCCAGCCCGGAGTTTAAGGTGCAGTATGTGATCGGCGAGCCGCTAACGGCCACCAAGCTAGCTGAACTGGTGCCGGGGCTAAACGGTTCGCTGGTGTATCTATCGGGACCGGAGCCAATGGTGGAAGCGCTGGGGGATCAGCTGAAGGCCGCGGGCTTGCCCGAAGCGCAGCTCAAGCAAGACTTCTTCCCCAATTACACCGAAGCCAATTACTAGGAGCCGGTCATGCTGCGCCTCAAACGGGTGTACGATTCGCCAGCTCAGGAAGACGGTTATCGGGTACTGGTGGACCGATTGTGGCCGCGCGGCATCAGCAAAGACCGCGCGGCTCTCGATCTGTGGTGCAAAGAGGCAGCGCCGTCGCCGGAACTGCGTGTTTGGTTTGGGCATGATCCGGCCAAATTCGGCGAATTTGGCCGCCGCTATCGTGCCGAATTAAAGCATAATCCGGCTATAGCCCAGCTGCACGAGCTTATCCGTGAGCACAAAACCATCACGCTCTTGTACGGCGCTAGGGATGCAGCGATTAACCATGCAGCGGTACTGTGCGACTACTTACGAGAAGCTGCCTAGGGCGAGCATTGCTATGATCGCCAGGATGGTTATATTGATGATCCGACCAAGCCGCACCAGTCGGTCCAGCTTACTATCGAGAACATGCCGCAGGTGAAGGGTCGCCACAACCAGGGCCACAAGCGCAAACGGCACGGCCAGTAACAAGAACGGAATCAAAAGAATAGCCATATATTCGGTGCCGGATGCGCCATTGTCGGCAAGATTAATCAGGAACATCATACCCACGCCAAAGATGGCCATCAGGAGCACTGCGATGCTCGTAAGAATAGCGAGTGCCCAATTCCAGGCCAAGATAGCTTTTGGAGATGCGGTTCTTTTCATGCGTGCAGTTTAGCAGCCAAAAGATATATTGACAAGTACATTATTAGTTGTATTATATATTCGTTCATGAATCCTCCGGCTCAAAAAGGGAGCTGATATGTCGGATCGGACCAAGCTCACGGTCTATGTGGAGACCACGCGTGAGCAGGTCACCATTGAGCAGCTCGAGAACCCCAGGGAGTACCGCATTTCCGGCCAACCGAACGGTGTGGCTCGTGAGTGTGATGAGACGGTAACCAACAAGACCGAGCTCGACAGCGTCTACGCCCGCTTTGGTCTGATTGAGACCGGCACGCTGAAGGCTGCTGCCAAGCAGGGTCTGGGTCGTTTCTGGGCCTTGTTGGAGATACCAGCCACCCAGCCCTGGTCGTACATCCGTACCGTCAACGAGTGGAAGCACTAGCTTCTACTTCACCGCCTTCCTTGCTCTGGCTCCGCACCGAGCAGGGAAGGCGGTTTCGCTTGCTATAATAAAGCTATGAAATCGCGTGCCGAGAATGGCTATAGTTTGGAATTTCGCGCCGAACTCCTCAAGGAGCGTATTTATGCAACCCTGGCGTTGCTGGCGGTGCTCCTGACGCTGGACCCGCACCATAGTTCGGCTGGTCAGGCGGCCTTAATCGTAGGCGGCACGGTGCTATCACTGTGGGCAGCTAGTCTCATCGCCACCACCATGTCGTACCGGGTGGTGATGCAGCGGGTAGTGCCGCGGCGCAATTTTCGGCGGCAGCTCTTGTTGCATTCGGCGCTCCTGACGGCCGCGGCGTTTCCGCTGCTGACATTTGGTATGGCCGCCACTGGATTTATTACGCTGGCCGTAGCGATCAATATGGCGATTGGTGCGTCCTTGTTGCTACTTTTGAGTTGGTCGCTGCTATCGGCGCGGGCTTTGCAGACCGGGGGTCTGGGTACGCTCATCTTGGCTGGGGCTGAGCTGGCGATTGGCTTGGGTATTGTGGGGTTAAAAATCTTCTTAGAGCATTGATTATATAGTTATTTTATTGTATAGTACGCAGGTTCCTTACAAACCCAAGAGAGAGGGGTCGCAATGACCGAGACAGTGGCTACCGACCAGACACTCGTGCTGGATGGGGCAACGCTGATCAAGGCCTTCAACTTGCTGGGCGACGCGCTGCCCGAGGGCCAGTGGCGGAGCTACAGCCCCGAACAGCAGCGTTTCCTGGACCTGGCTCGCACCTATGGATCCGTGGTGCAGGGTCTGAATGGCCTGCCGACCGAGATCTCGCACAGTGACGGCCCGCTCAACGCTTTCCTGGAGAAGCACGGATTTCCGCCGTTGTTCCGGCCGTTTACCAACGGCGTGGGCGTGGCGGCTGTGCTGGACATGTTGGTGGAGTGGGCCTACGGTGCCGTGCCCACAACCATCCGTTGCCAGGATGGCGTGACCGGCGTCAAGCGTTATCCGGCCATCAGGTTTGACTGTGGCTTCCAGTGCTACTCGGTGCCCGGTCACAATCGGCCGCTGGTGCGGCTGTCCACCAAGGACGGCAGCGCCGTCTGGCTGTTGATGGTCGAGTCTCGGCCGGCCAGTGGATTGGAGCTATTCGAGACTGTGTTCAAGGCAGCCAACAGCCACTCCGACGCTTACGACCAGGTCTATTCCAGCCTGAGGGTGCCCATGCTCGATGTGCGGGCCACTACGGAGCTGAACTGGCTGCTGGGTCTGTCCAAGGGCACTTACGGTATCAGCCAGGCTACCCAGGCTTTCCGCCTGCGTTTGAATGAGCAGGGTGCGCGCGCCCAGGTGGCTACGGCCCTGGTGGCCAGGGAGTGCGTGAGTCTCGGCGCCGAGTTGGTCCTCGACGGGCCGTTCGTCGGCTGGTTTACGCAGTCGCACAGCTCCTTCCCGGTGGCTTCGTTCTACGCTGGCTATGACTGCTGGCGTGAGCCGCAGGGTGGTCTGCTGGGCTGAGCTTGTGATGCTTGATCGGCTCAAAGCCTGGTTGCACCGGCTAACCATGAATTTGGTTGCCGACCAGACCTGGCCGAACGTTGGTCCGCGAGTCCAAATCCTGATTGACGGCGATCTCAACCTTGAGGTGAGCGTTGATCCGTGGCTTGCTCGTGGGCACGTTCGGGTCCAGCTGTTTGGCAACGGCGAATTCCACCTCTCGGCCCAGCCCGAGACGGACGCATTCGTCATCCGGGCAGTAGCTCTTGCAGTTCGCTCGCCAAAGAGCGAAGCCCGGCCGGCGCTGACCGATGCTGCCTATCGGCTGGCCAACCTCAACTGCGGCCTAGCCCAGTACCGGCAAACCTTGCCCTCGGCCCGCGGCACGTGCATTGTGCGAGTGCCCAACGGCCTGGCTTACGCTGTCGCTTGAGGGTTCGCCCCGCTCGCCTCTAATGGCGAGCGGGGCTTCTTTTATTTAAAGCTTGATTGTTTATCAATAACATTGTATTATGAATAATTCGTACCCCTACAACCAGTTAGGATAGCGATGACCAAGCCAACATTGACCACGCAGACCATGGCGGCAGATTATGCCACCCTGGCCCGAGCCCTCATCACACTGGGACGGGAGCTCAATAGCACCCAATGGTACCCGGTCAATGAGGAGCAGAGGCGTCTGCTGCGCTGGTGTATGCGCCACCGTACTGCGGTGGAGGCGCTCCGTGGACTCCTCGTTCAGGCCGGCTCCGACTTCCGAAGCCTGAACGAAGCCTGTGTTCAGCACGGCTGGCCCGAGATGTTCCAGGCCTTCGATGGCGATGGCCTCGGTGTGCTGGCGCTGCTGGATCTGGCCCTGCGCTGGGAGCATGAAGCCACACGCACCACCCTGAGGGCCCGAAACAGCAACTCGTATCCGGCCTTCCGAGTTCCGGCGGCGGGCGCGGAGTTTTACAGGCTGCGTGGCTCCGATCAGCCGCTGGTTCGGTTGAGGAGCGTGCAGAACTCGGGTCCGAATGCGAGTCGGCGTCAGTCGGTGTGGCTGATGATCAAGGATCGGCCGGCCGATGGCTTCGAGTTGATCCGGACTGCCGAGGAGGCGATGGACCAGTGCCGGCCCGAGCTACGGCCGTCATGCAAGGTCATCGTGCCAATGATTGACCTGAACGTGGATGCAGAACTGACCGAGCTACTGGGTTTAGCCAACGGCAGCCACCAGATCACTCAGGCTCGTCAGGGATTGCGGATTCGGATGAACGAGGTGGGTGCTCGAGCCGAAGTGGCCACCGTGGCGGTGGTCACCAAGGGCGGGTCGCGGCCGGCCTACGAATTCGACCAGCCCTTCCTGGGCTGGTTCACGCAGGATGACCGTGACGGCCAATCGGTGCCGCTGGCGGCCTTCTATGCCGATTACGACTGCTGGCGCGAGCCGCAGAGTCTGTAATACCCGGGGATCGGGCGTGTAAGCGCCCGGTCCCTTCTTTTATGCAAATATGATATGATCGCCTGCGGTCGGGTTCTCTCATCTCTGGAAAGGTAGGGAAATGGCTCGACAGGCAGAGCACGAGTGGGGCCCGTTGCGGGGGAAACTCCTCGCATCGAACTTGCCCCCGCCAAAAACCCAGCGGCGCAAGTGGGGCCGCTGGTCGCGGGCTAGTGGGCAGGGTCACCAGGATGCAGGTGCCGCGGAGCCAGAGGGCCTTGGCGGTCGTCATCGCGATAAGCCATAATCAGCATGGTTAGGAGGGCTCATGGTTGAGCAACCATCGAATCCGCAACAAGACAAGCCGAGCGGCCGTCGTAACACGCAACGCCCCCTACGTAAGCTATCCCCGGACCCTCAGGCCATGGGGGAGCGCTTGGCTCGTTTGCAAGAGGGGCGGCGGGCTTATAAGCAACGGCGGTTTCTCCCTCCCCGCTCCCAGGACTAGACACCGCGGGCAATTGCCCCAGCTTCGAGACAGGAGTGTCATGGGCCGCGAGATAGATAAGGATACTACCCCGGCGGTAGTGGCAGCCAAGGTACCAAGAGTCAAGGCGACAAGGCTGAGAAGCATGGCAAAATCTGAATCGAGCGGTGACTCAGACAAGCAGCGCGCCGACCGCATGGGCGCCTGGAACCGGCGCAGCCGGGAGGGTCGCAACGCGCCGAGTATCCCGGTCCAGCGGCGCGGCAGTTTTTGCGCTTAACTCGTTTCTCTCTATTCTGGGGGACTTTGTGAGCGAAGAACAGGTCGGTACTGATCCAAATTCGGGGTCGCAGGGCTCGGGCCAGGATGGCCAGCCCCGCCCGCGGCGCCGCCGTCAAGTGACTCACTGATCCAACCAAAGCCCCGGATCTCGTACGTTTGAGATCCGGGGCCTTTTCTTTTTGGCAGCGCCGCGCCCATGCTACACTGCTTGCATGAAACTGTACTCCTGGAATGTCAACGGCATTCGCGCGGTGCTGCGCAAGGACGCGTTTGTGCCCTTTATAAAAGCGGAGCAGCCCGACATCCTCTGCATTCAAGAAACCAAAGCCCAGCCCGGTGAGGCCGTCATTGACTTGCCCGACTACCAAGAGTACTGGTACTCGGCGGCCAAGAAGGGCTATTCTGGTACAGCCATTTTTAGTAAGACCAAGCCGCTTGCCGTTACCAACGGCTTCCCGGCTGACATCATCACGCGCTATCACTTGACTGGTGACGTCTATGGCGACCCAAATGCCGAGGGCCGGCTCATCACAGCCGAATATCCAGATTTCTATCTGATTACCGTCTACACGCCCAACTCCAAGGGCGACCTCAGCCGCCTGTCATTGCGGGAAACCTCGTGGGATCCGGCTTTCTTGGCCTACTGCCAGCAGCTGGAACGCACCAAGCCGGTCATCTTCTGCGGCGATCTGAACGTGGCTCACACCGAGCTAGATTTGGCTAATCCGGGTAGCAATCATCGCAGTCATGGCTTTACCGATGAGGAGCGGCGGGGTTTCCAGAATTTCATTGATGCTGGTTTTGTCGATACGTTTCGCAAATTTAAACAAGGTAACGGCCACTATACCTGGTGGAGTGTCTTTAGTAATGCCCGGGCACGCAATGTGGGTTGGCGGATCGACTACTTTGTAGTATCGGCCGCTTTGGCTGATAAGGTCACCGCCGCCGATATTCATCCTAGTGTGATGGGCTCAGATCACTGTCCGGTCAGCATTACGCTCGATTTATAATGCAACTATTCGGCTGGCCGCGCGTTGTAGCTCATATGGATGATGAGCAAGCTTTGGTAGAACGCGCCCGCATTGATCCAGCAGCCTTTGGCCAGCTCTATGATCAGACCTACGGTGCTATCTCCAATTACATTCTGCGGCGTGTGGGCGATGTAGCTACAGCTCAGGATCTAACGGCCGAGGTTTACCTCAAGGCCATGCAGGGCTTATCACGCTACCAGTGGCGGGGACTGCCGTTTACGGCCTGGCTCTACCGCATTGCCGCCAATGAAATCGCTAGCTACTTTCGTGGCCGGCGGCATACTAACCTATCTCTGGATGAGCTTCGCGATGATTACCAGTTTGAACCGGCCGCAACGCTTGATCTAGAGCGTGACCTCGTCGAAGCTCAGTACCAGGCTTGTCGGCAGGCAGATTTCCGCTTAATCCAAAGATTATTAAGTCAGTTGCCGCCTAAGTATCAGGAAGTGCTTGCCCTGCGCTACTTTGAGAAAAAATCCCTTGCCGACATTGCTCTCATTACTGGCAAAAACCTCAATACCGTCAAATCACTATCGGCGCGAGGTTTGGGGTGCTTGCGCCGTGCGTATATAGACGCCCAAAGTCATTCCACCCTGCAACCGTCGGCTCGTCAACCCGTTATGAAGGTAGAGGAATAACAGCATATGAAGAAGACATTATCGCATCAAGAGCTCACCCGCTTAGCCGTTCCTACGGTAGCTATGCCGCACCATGAGGCCCGCCTGAAGTATGCCTTGCTTTCCTCGCATCAAAGTCATTTGGCAAAACCAAACATAGCAAGAAGTATCCAGAAAGGATGGAATACGATTATGGCACATAAAAAGATTATGATGGGCGGTGCGGCCCTGGGGGCCGCCGTGGTCGGGTTGACTGTGGCAAGCTTGGTAGGCCCCATGACTGCAACGGCCTCGGCCCAGGGTATGGCCCGGCAGGGTGCGCAGGCGCTCACTACCTTATCGCCCGTCGAGCAAGCCAAAATTCAAGCCCGTACTAGCCTGGGCATTGCGACGGATCTCCAGGCGGCTCAGGCGGCTAAGGATGCTCGTGCACTCAGCTATACTGAGGCCGCCGCGCAATATCCGGCCCTAAGCAGCACGGTGTCGCACGATCTAGCCTTTGTGGGCTTTACACGTGATGACGGCGCCAAGGTATTGATTGGCCTTGACCGCCACCGGCTGCCGGTCTATGAGCTGGTGAATGACACTACTCACGGCAACGCAGCAAGCGTGAGTGGTACTGGGGTTGGCGGCTCAAGCGGCGCCCCAAGTCAGCCCATCAACGGTACGCCCATCACGATACCAGTGAATGGCACAGCCGGTATGGTTCATAATTAGCTGCGCGTCCAAAATTAGACCTTCACTGTCGGCTCCGCGAGGGGCCGACACCTTTATCTGGAAAATAGCAAAATTTTAGCTCTATATAAGAAAAACTCGCAATAATAGATCAGAATCCCTTGCTCATGATATTTGCCGCGATAGCTTCGGTAAACCCCCAAAAAATGCCCGTAAATCACAGAGTTTTTACGTAAGACCCACTAAGCATGATGCTTATGCTTGCCGTGTATGATGGCGACGGATCATTACGTAATAGAAAGGATTCTATGAACAAACTTCATAAACTAAGACTCGCTGGTCTGCAGTTGCTGACCGTGGGTGCGGTTTTGGCCGGTTCGCTCGGGCTCGGTGTGGCGCAAGCTGCGAGCTCTGATGCGGTTGGGGCAGCGGCCAAGCCCGTACCAGCAGCACCGCGGGCGGCTGTTAATGCGCTGAGCGCGCCCTTGGCCGCCAAGTCGCAAGCCGCCGCTGTGACGCCGGCCGTAGCCTGGACGGCCAGCCTATCGGCCAGCTCAACCTCGCTCTGGCCTACTCAGTACACTACGCTGACGGCCAGCACCAACATGAATGTAGGCCCCACGCCTTGGTACCTAGGGATCTACGACGCCACCACCGGTGCTTCCGTAGCTATCTGTGGTACGGGTACCACCTGTTCGGCCTCGGTGACGCAGGCTTCGGCTACCACGCACAGCTACCGTGCTTACGTGGCGTCATACTCTACGACCAATCCGCCGGCTAACATCCAGGCGGCTAGTAGCTACGTTACGGTGACATGGCGCAGCATTAGCGTTTCACTGAGCGCTAACCCCACCACCTTGGCGATTGGCAGTGCTACCACCCTGACGGCTAGCACCAGCGCCGATGTAGGCCCCACGCCGTTCTGGACCCAGATCTTCGACCTCAACACTGGTGTGCGCGTAGCCGTCTGTGGCTTTGGTACCAGCTGTACTGGCACGACCAGCCAGGCAGCAGCGACAACTCACAAGTTTGTGGCCTACGTAGCCAGCTACAGCAGCACCTTGCCTTTGAGTAACGTTCAAGCTACCTCTCTGCCAGCCTACGTTACCTGGGCTAACACGGGCTACCGGGTCACTTCACTGACGACCACTCGTACCAGCTACGGCCACGACACCGTGACGGCTACGAGCAATGTCAACGTGGGCCCGACGCCGTACTACATTGAGATTTTCAACCTCAACACGGGTGCGCGTATTGCGGTCTGTGGTACCGGTACGAGCTGCTCTGCTACGAATGTAGCCTTGGGCTTTGGCCAGAACAACTTTGTGGCCTTCATTTCCTCGTACGATTCAGCTATTCCGCCACTCAACACGCAGGCTAGCTCCAAGGTTGTGAGCGATTGGTTCTTCCCAATTATCTTCCAGCCCTAAACTGGCTCAGATATGAAAGAGGGCCGCTCGGAAATACTTCCGAGCGGCCCTTGTGTTGACTAGGCAGAATCTTGAAC
>JARIHM010000098.1 GCA_029288275.1 Candidatus Saccharimonadota bacterium
GTCCACAGCTACACGGCCAGCCAGGCACTGCAGGACGCGCCCAATAAGGACCTGCGCGAAGGCCGCAACGCTGCTGAAAACATCGTGCCCACTACCACCGGCGCTGCTACGGCCGCGGCTAAGGCCTACACACCGCTGGCCGGCAAGTTTGATGGCATGAGTGTACGGGTTCCCACCCCCGTGGTTAGCTTGAGCGACATCGTAATGGTGACCAAGCGCGATGTGACCGTCGAAGAGGTGAATCAAGTATTAGTGGATGCCAGCAAGGACGCGCGCTACCAGGGCATCCTCGACACCAGTAACGAGCCGCTCGTCAGTTCCGATTACATCGGCAATCCACACTCTAGTATTGTTGACTTGCCTCTTACCAAGGTAGTCGGCGGCAATCTGCTCAAGGTAGTGGCCTGGTACGACAATGAGTGGGGCTACTCGAACCGGCTGGTTGAGACGGTGATTAACGTCGGCAAGACCATTAGCTAATCATTGCTTCAAAGGCTAAACGGCCCGAGGTAATACAACCTCGGGCCGTGGTGATTGGGTGATCTGCTAGCAGCTGCGGTCTTCCTGCTTAAGGATTTGCCGCTGCGCCGGTGTAGGATTCTGTGCCTCGCGAGCTGCCGCTACTTCGGCCTTCGTGTAGTGATAGACGTAACCGGTATTTCGACTACCGAAGGGGCAGCTCGGTTCATGAATAGCGGGCCCTCCCGGGTAATAGCTACTGCCGCAGGTATGCGTCCAGTAACCCTGCGTAGCAGAGGGATCGAGCTTGAGCTTGGCAGGCATGCCAATCCTTTCGAGCAGGTGTCGGTGATTCAGGGCTTGGTCAGATCCTCGGCCATCATCAGCTGAAGCAGCTCGGTGGAAAGGGCCGCGTCATACCGGTAGAGATCTTCGCCACTGGTAATCTCAGGCGAGAGCAACCCGGTAGGGTAAAATTCCCAGCTGGCTACGCCATCCTGGCTCAGTGTGATCTTGAGCGCCACAAAGTATGCCCGGAGCGGATTATCTTTCGAAGTTGATTCGTCAAATTCGCCCGCGTCGACTTTAACAATCACCACAAACTCAGTGTCAGACAGCTGGGTGGTTTCTCCTGCCCAAGTGAAGCCACCCTGGCCGTTGACTTGCCAATCCACGCCCAACCAATCAGCTTCTGTATTGGTTATGAACTCACTAACCTGAAGCTCGTAGACTGGGTTGACGGTGACGGGTACAGACTGACCGATCATGGCGTCTCCTAAAACCGTTACCAGATAAGGCCGGCTGCTCGATTTGTTTGGTATTCCGCATCTTCAGCCTCGCCCATGAGCCCCAGCACTTCAGCCACGTAGATTAGGATTTGACCAGCGGAAGCCTCGTGATGCACTGGCAGATCAATAAGCTGGATGCCCTTTGGAAATAACGTCCAGTCGCTCTGAGGGTCGCTCTGACGGAAGGCAAGGTAGAATTCGGTTGACTTCTCCTCGCTTACGTCTGCTTCAATACCCATGACCAGAATGCGACCCAAGTGGGGCGCTTCGGCGATGTGCAGAATCACGCCAGCCGTCTTGGCGTGGCCGTTGATGTCTCCTGAGGCAAAGACGGGATCCCCGGATTTCTTGAATTCCCGGAGAAGTCCATTGATCTGTGAGCCGGTAATGGTTGTCTGAATGGTAACGTGCGTTTTACGCATTCCACCGCCTTGGCAGTTGGGGTAAGACCATAGTATTTAACCATATGTAATAAGAATTACAAGGTGACCCGACTCATAAGCCCCTGGGATAACATAAGAATTTAGGCTACACTGCCAATATGAAGATCTTTTTAGGAGCCGACCACGCCGGCTATGAACTCAAAAACATCGTGGCCGAGCATTTGCGCCACGAAGATGACTGTGACGTGGAAGACCTCGGTGCGAAAACGCTTGACGAAGATGATGATTATCCGCGGTACGCTTACAGCGTGGCCAGCCGCCTGCTGGGTGAAGAAGACGGCGCTGCG
Organism: Candidatus Saccharimonadota bacterium; assembly: GCA_029288275.1. GTDB lineage: Bacteria > Patescibacteriota > Saccharimonadia > UBA4664 > UBA4664 > JARIHM01. The sequence continues at coordinate 1,978 of JARIHM010000098.1, forward strand.
CTGGGTATTTTGCTTTGCGGCTCTGGCCAGGGTATGAGCATGGCCGCCAATCGGGTGAACGGTGTGCGGGCTGCTCTGGCCTGGAATGAAGACTCGGCCCGTGCCGCCCGCGAAGATGACAACGCCAATGTGTTGGTAATCCCGGCACGGTTCGTGGATACCGATGAGACGTTAGCGATGGTCGAGGCCTGGCTCAAGGCTGAGTTCAAGTCCGACCCCAAATACCAGCGCCGGCTCGATGAGCTGGAGCAGCTCTATGGCTAGTTTCTGCCGTTAAGGAGACTTTGATCATGGCCTCCATCGTCTCAGCTACAACTGCTCCCCGGAGTAGTATTCGTCGGATCATCTGGATTGTGATAAATGCGTTTACGCTGCTCGCACCTTTGGGCGCAATTGGTCTTATGGCGATTGCTATAACCTGGGGGCTTGCAGGTAGCCTTGGAGCCGTAGTTGCCAACGAGCCATCAAACCTCGGTACGATCACGGCCCAGACAGCCATCCTCATGGTCCTTGCTATTGGGTGGTATTTTGCTGCTCATATTGTTGGTCTCGTGAATATTTGGGTAATGGTTCGTTTATTCCGCCGGCGACCGATAATGACCCGAGGTTTACGAGCCTATCTGGTGCTCATGGGTCTGAATGCTCTTATGGCCTGTATTTTGCTCTGGAAGTTTATTCTGGGCCTCCTGCATCACGTATACTGATAAAAAGGATTTTATATGGCTTCCGTTGCCCCCACCATCAACGCCACCACACCCGAAGATTATGCTCGCCGCATTAATAATGTGAAGAAGTTTGCCAAGCGTCTGCACATTGATGTGGGCGACGGGGTCTTTACTGACGTGAAGACCGTGGGACTGAGCCAAGTTTACGACATCGATGGCGTACCATTTGACCTGCATCTTATGATGACGCACCCTGAGAGCCAGATCGAGCACATTTGCTCGCTCCAGCCACAGCTGGTAATCGTGCACTATGAGGCGCCGTTTGACCGCGAAGCGTTCTTTAAGGAGCTGCGATCGATGGATATTCGCGTGGGCTTGGCTATTAATGTGGAGACCACGATTGAGCAGGTCCGCGATGTGCTGCCAACGATTGATCATCTAGTGGTGTTTACCGGCAAGCTCGGCCACAATGGCGGCGAATTCCGGGCCGACTGCCTGGAAAAAATTGGCCAGGCGCGGGCCATCAATTCTGATCTGGAGATCGCGGTTGATGGCGGCGTTAATCAAGAAACTGGTCGCCTGGCCGTAGAGGCTGGAGCCAACCTCTTGGACGTTGGCTCATTTATCCACGACGCCGAAGACCCCGAGAT
>JARIHM010000012.1 GCA_029288275.1 Candidatus Saccharimonadota bacterium
AAGTGGGGAATAACTGCCCGAAAGGGTGGCTAATACCGCATAATCCCGCAAGGGTAAAGCAGTAATGCGCTTAGGGAGGGGCCTGCGTCCCATTAGCTTGTTGGTAGTGTAATGGACTACCAAGGCGACGATGGGTAGCTGGATCGAGAGGTTGACCAGCCACACTGGGACTGAGATACGGCCCAGACTCCTACGGGAGGCAGCAGTAAGGAATCTTCCACAATGGACGAAAGTCTGATGGAGCAACGCCGCGTGCAGGATGACGGCCTTCGGGTTGTAAACTGCTTTTATATGGGAAGATTATGACGGTACCATATGAATAAGGACCGGCTAACTACGTGCCAGCAGCCGCGGTAATACGTAGGGTCCAAGCGTTATCCGGAATCACTGGGCGTAAAGCGTGCGTAGGTGGCGTGTTAAGTGAGATGTGAAACCGTGTGGCTCAACCATACGTTGTGTCTCATACTGGCATGCTAGAGGACGGCAGAGGCAAGTGGAATTACGAGTGTAGCAGTGAAATGCGTAGATATTCGTAGGAACACCAATGGCGAAGGCAGCTTGCTGGGCTACTCCTGACACTGAGGTACGAAAGCGTGGGGAGCGAACAGGATTAGATACCCTGGTAGTCCACGCCGTAAACGATGCATACTAGTCTTATGGGGTATCGACCCCCTGTGAGACGAAGCTAACGCGATAAGTATGCCGCCTGGGAAGTACGGCCGCAAGGCTAAAACTCAAAGGAATTGACGGGGACCCGCACAAGCAGAGGAGGATGTGGTTTAATATGACGCTACGCGTAGAACCTTACCGAGGCTTGACATCTTAGGAACTTTCCGGAAACGGAGAGGTGCCTTCGGGAGCCTAGTGACAGGCGCTGCATGGCCGTCGTCAGCTCGTGTCGTGAGATGTTGGGTTAAGTCCCGCAACGAGCGCAACCCTTGTCGTATGTTGAATTTTTCATGCGAGACTGCCCGGGCCAACCGGGAGGAAGGTGAGGATGACGTCAGGTCAGCATGGCCCTTACGCCTTGGGCTACACACGTCATACAATGGCCAGTACAACGCGTTGCCAACCCGCAAGGGGGAGCAAATCCCATCAAAGCCGGTCTCAGTTCGGATTGCAGGCTGAAACTCGCCTGCATGAAGTCGGATTCGCTAGTAAACGTGGGTCAGCATACCACGTTGAATACGTTCCCGGGTCTTGTACACACCGCCCGTCACGTCACGGAAGTCGCCAACACCCGAAGTGCCTACTTTGCTAGGCCCTAAGGTGGGGGTGGTAACTGGGATGAAGTCGTAACAAGGTATCCGTACCGGAAGGTGCGGATGGATCACCTCCTTTCTAGGGAGAACGACGTCGTAAGACGCTCCGGAGCCACGTTCGCTCCGGCCAGGCGATATGCAATTGATCTGCTCTTCGGAGATGTGATCTTGAATATCGACTGCGGTACTTCTAGGTCGGCATTACACTGCACGATAGAGATTTCAAAACTAAAAAACCAGCCACATGGCTGGTTTTTTAGTGTGAACGAGGTTTATGATCTTCCACCACAGACTTCAAACGATTTTGAAGGCTCTGGTAGAAGCTCTCAAAGAGGGTATGGGCAAGAATGCTTGCCGATACCGAGAGCTTGGCACTATCACTACCAATGGGTGGCGATGGTGTAAGGGGTAACATATGTCAGGCCGGCAGGCAGAGGTGATATTGAGCTCTAAAGACTTGCATCCAGATGTGTTCGAGGCTCGCAAATATCGCTGATTCACCATCGCTTACGTAGGCCTGGAAAATCCGGTGCGAAAAACCCCGGAGCAGTCGGCCTTCCCAGCATGGCTGGGCCGTCCAGTGGCCGGCTCGATCTAGACGGGCAGGGAAGTAGTCGGGCCGAAACTCAGCGCCCTCTTGCCAGTGGCACTCATTGGATAACCGCTCGCGCCCGCCGCGATACCGATGCGGCCGGTATTGCCGCATGGGCGTATGGTAGACCACATGGAACGCCTCATAGCCGTATGCGGCGTAGGTACCATCGGACTGCCGGCAGTCATCGAGCCAGGGTACCACTACTTGGCACTCAACGGCTAATATCCCCGGCATATCGTCGGGCGTGTAGAGGCTGGGCGACCAGTCTACCAAGTAGTTAATGGTAGCTGATCGCCGAATGAAGTCTTGACCTCTTTGATCAACTCTATCCTGTGCTTCTCGGTGGTAACACAGTTCAGGTGCATTCACGTGAGCTCCTTTGACGGATGGGTGAATTGACTATTCTAGCATTTTATTGCTTTACTTTCAATTGCCCGTACCAAAACTGCGATCGTTGCGGTGGTCGTAGGCCTGTTCATTGGCTGTGGCCTCCACTGCTTGGGTAAATGGCGGATGATCTTGACCCTCCAGACTAAGGCAATCGACCCCGATAATTTGCCAGTCACCATTACGGGAGCGTTCCTGGTTAAGCATGAGCTGGTAGCGAACGAGGTTGTCGGGTCCATTTGGAGCATAGCGAAAATCGGCGATCATGCTGGCGAAGCCTGGCGCAAAATCTGACTCGCGAATGTAGCGCACGGAGATCGGCGCCTGAGTACTGCAGGTAAGCGGATCAAAGTTTGGCGCCATACTGCTGTACTGGCCGTGGGTGTTCTGCTCTAGCCCTGGCATGGTGCCGTCCTTGGTGGTATGGGTTTGGGCGGCGTGGATACTGCGGTAGCCGACGTCGGTGCGCTTATTGCCGTAGTACTTGGCCTGAATATAATCGGCTACAAAGTTGGCCGCGACGTTATCCCAGCCGGTATTGTTGGAGTCGGCGAGTTGTTCGATTCTCTGGCCGTCGGCAATTACGCGTTCCAGGCGGTTGACCGGACCGTTATAGTCCCAAAGGTTGGTGAGAAGACTGGCTAGGCCGATAACTATAACACCGCCCGTAATAATGAGCGCTAGACGGTGGCGAGCCCAGAATGATTGAGGTTGAGTATTCATCGCACCCTTTCGAATAAGTTGTTGATAGTGTTCGCGCAGCGCTCCTTGGAGCGTATCGGTAAAGGCATGTGCGAGGGCCCGCCGGCGCTGGGATGGCGGGCTGCTTTGACCGTCACGATACATATCGTCAAAGAGCTGGACCAGGAGCGATTCATACTGGCGTCGAAAGGCAGTCGGATAGAAGACCACCAGCTGTCGGTATAGCCGCTGGAGGCGTGTGAGTGATTGAATTGGTGCTGGCATTGCTAGGCGAGGGTGGATTCAAATTTATGACCCGGCAGCAGGTGGTGCTTGCGGGCTAGAGTTACGGCACGATCGAGCCGCTCTAGCTCTAGATTGAGGGCCTGACGACCGGCGGCCGTGATGCGGTAGTAGCGCCGGCGTTGATCGTCTAGCGCCGGATCGGGTCGTTCATCGGCTTCTTCAATCCAGGCTTGTTCCAGGAGTCGTTTGATGGTGCCGTAGAGCGTGCCGGGCCCGAGCCGCAGGGCGCCACTTGAATCAAGTTCGGTCTGCTTCATAATGCCGTAACCATGCTGCTCGTGCATAGCTAGGGCCAGCAAAATGTAAAAGCTGGCTGGAGTCAGCGGACTGGGTAAGGGGGACGTGGTGGTCTTCATAAGCTAATTATAGCACAGAATATATCGATAGTTGATATATCCCAGAAAATGCTTATGATAGGTATGAAAGGAAATCTCATGAAGACAGAAGCAACCTTAGCCAGCCAGTCGTCAGTGGAACGCGATGCAACGAGCCTTTTGGCTGATTTTGATGGTAATGTTCAGGCGGCCGTACAGGCCCTGGAGGCGACGAGCCGCCGGCCGGCGCAGAAGCCGGTTGCTCTGTCCACTACGCCGGTGGTGGTGGAGTTGACCTCAGTTAATCGGCAGTACCGATTGGGCCGAAACCGAGTAGCAGCGGTGCGCGACGTAAATATGGCCATTCATGAAGGCGAAATAGTGGCTATAACTGGACCGAGTGGCAGCGGCAAGAGTACGTTACTTAATCTAGTGGGCGGCCTGGACCGGCCGGATAGCGGTACGGTTCGTGTGGCGGGCCATGATTTGGCGGCGCTAAGTGACCGGCAGCTGTCCCAGTTTCGCAATCGCACGGTGGGATTTGTATTTCAGTTCTTTTATTTGCAGCCGTTCCTAACGGTGCGCACTAATTTAGAAGTGCCGGGGATGTTTGCTCGGCTAGCGCGAACAGTGCGGGCTGAGCGGGCCATCGAACTAGCCGCCGCCGTGGGTCTTAGTGATCGGTTGGAGCACCTGCCGCGCGAGCTATCGGGCGGCCAAATGCAGCGGGCGGCGATTGCTCGCGCGTTACTGAATCGACCACCGGTATTGTTGGCCGACGAACCGACCGGCAACGTGGACCGAGCGAATGCTCACGCCATTATGGAGTTATTTGGCACGTTGCGCCACCGCTATGGCACTACGATCGTCATCGTGACGCATGATGCCGAGGTAGCAGCCCAGGCCGATCGGACAATCGTGATTCGCGATGGGCAGGTGCAAGCATGATCGGCCTACGTGATGCCGTCATTCTGGCGGCTACTAAACTTCGTACCCGGCGCATTCGGCTGGCTATTACATTGATTGTGTCGGGGTTATTGTTCTCGGCCTTGGTGGCGGTGTCGCTGGTGGGGCGGGGAATGGTAGCGAGTATCCAATCATTTGCGAAAGATGGTTTTGCACAGCGATTCTTGGTGTCGGTGCAGTTGCCCTTTCATGTTGAGTATCTGAACGATCCGCAGTTTGTAAACCGGGTTAAGCAAGCCTATCAGGCGCAGCTGGTCCAGGAGGCGGCTAAGGCTAAGCAGTTGGGGCTGCCGTTTGACCCCAAGACTGCCGTTAAGCCATATTATGAAGATCCCAGTAATCCATCCGCCGTGCCTCAGTTGAGCCCGAGTGACCCGTTGGTACAACGAGTGCTATCACAGCAGGCGCCGGCACGACCAACGCAAACCGCGGTGACAGCTTTGGCTTCAAAGTACCATGCTAGTGCCACCTATACCTCCGAGCCCCTTGGCTTGAACGGCCCGGATGATCAGTCTGTGGGCTTGACTGCTGTAGTGAATGGGCGTGAGGTTAAGGCGGCTAGGGACCTGACTTCGCCTACGAACGATGGCTCGCTTAGCACCATTGGCCAGAGTTTGCAAAGCATAACTGATGGCTTGCTTAAACCCTTTACGCTTGATGGGGCAAATCTCAACCTTGGCGCTGATGGCTCGGTACCGGTGGTGGCGCCAATTGATGCCGCTGAGCATCTCTTGGACTTGGCGCCCCTGCCTGCGAATGCTTCGGCTCAGATTAAGTTAAACCGCTTGGCCGAGGTGCGCCGTCGGATCCTTAATTACCCGTTGGCACTTTGCTATCGTAATGCCGCTGAGCTTGATCGGCGTCAGCAGGCCGAGCAGTATCTAGCTGATAAGCAGACGCACGCTGGTGATAAAGATTGGACGCCGCCGCCTCTCATTTATGCCGAACCTGCCCAGCCTTGCCAGCCTACCGTTGTTCAAAGTGATACTCGAACGGCCGATGAAAAGGCCACCGCTACGGCTCAGGCCCAGTTTGACGCTGCCTTCAGACCAATGGATCCGCCCATGACCCGAACGGTCCCGCTGCGCATTGTAGGCGTGACTCCAACTAGTAATCAGTCGGTGCTGCAGCAAACCAGCTTGCAGAGCTTAGCTCAGAGCTTCTTTACTTCTACTCTGGGGACGGGTTGGTTTGCGTCCGCCTCGGCGGTGGCGCAGCAGCCGCTGCTGGCTGGTACCATCAATACACCGCTGGCTGCAGCGATGGAAGGTTCTACAGTGTATGTGGAGTTTTCGAATCGTGCTCAGCAGAGCCAGTTTTTGGCTAGTCATACGTGTAATAGCCATGAGGCTGTGGAGGTAGTGGCTTGTGCGGCTCAACAGCGTTACGTTATGAGCCAGTATGGTAACCCTCTCGCTACGCTCTATGATGCTCTGCCAGAGTTGTGGCGTTGGTTCCGGATCATTATGTTGGTGGTAGCTGGATTGTCAGCTGTAGTGATGATGGGCACCATTGGCAAAATTATTGCCGATAGTCGCCGCGAGACGAGCGTATTTCGGGCTCTGGGCGCTCGCAGGTTCGACATTGCTCAGATCTATATGCTGTATGCGGCTATGCTGGCTAGCTTAGCCTATGGAGTGGCGTTGGTTGTGGGCAGTGCTTTGGCCTGGTATATTCACCAGACGTATCAGGGTAATCTGAGCGCTCAAGCTGCCTTGGCTTACAATAGTCGGGATCTTCATAAGATCTTCTCGCTCTGGCGTCTCAATTTGCTTGATTTGGCAGCGATCTATGCATTCTGCCTTATTGTAGGTGTCGTTGCGGCCAGCTTGCCCTTGCTCACAAACATGCGCCGCAATCCGATTAACGACATGCGGGAGGAGTAGCTTATTTGTTGGAGCCGAGCGGCGAAAAGATGCCGGCGAACGGGGAGAGGAGCCAGTCAAAGAATGGTGTGGCGAGACCGGTAGCATAGAGCAGGCCGCAGACAATGGCGAGGAGGCCAAAGATCTTGTACACAAAATAGGTAGAGCCGCCGCCGAGCTTGCTCTCAATCCAGTCCTGTGAGCCAGTCATATTGACGAGCTGAAAGTTATATTTGATAGCGGCGGTGCCTAAGGCAGCTACTATCAGACCAATAAAGAAGTGCGATAAGCTAAACATAAGCCTATTATACCACTTTTGCGGGGTTAACGTAGACTGGCCAGCGCGGTACACTGAGTGGGTATGGAACTGATTGTTGACCTCCATGTGCATTCGCGGTACGCGCGAGCCACCAGCCCAAGCTGCAATATTGTTGGTTTGTATCGCTGGGGCAAGCTCAAGGGTATCAATGTGATCGGGACAGGTGATTTTACGCATCCCGAGTATTTTGCCGAGCTACGCGATCAACTGGTACCGGCCGAGGCGGGGCTGTATGCTTTGCGGCCCGATTTGGCCACCGCGGCCGACGCGCTTTTGCCGCCGAGCGTACGAGACAACGTGTTGCGGTTTATTCTGAGTAGCGAGATCAGCACTATTTATTCCAAAAGTGGCCGCGTGCGTAAGGTTCACCAGCTAGTGATAATGCCCAGTTTAGAGGCAGTAGGTGAGCTGAACGCGCGGCTGGAGCGGATTGGCAATTTGAAGGCCGATGGGCGACCCATCCTGGGCCTAGACGCCAAGGAATTATTGCGCCAGGCGCTAGAGGTCACGCCTGAGGCATTGTACGTGCCAGCACATATTTGGACGCCGTGGTTTGGGTTATTTGGCTCCAAATCAGGCTTTGATAGCATCGAAGAGGCCTACGAAGAGTTGGCGCCAGAGGTCCGGGCGATCGAGACGGGTTTATCGAGCGATCCAAACATGAACTGGCGGGTAGCCAATCTAGATGGGCTGGCCATTATTTCGGGTTCGGATGCGCATTCGCTGCCCAAGCTGGGCCGGGAGGCCACGGTACTGCGGGTACCGGAGCTAAGCTATGCCGAAGTGGTGGGTGCGATTAAAACCAACGATGAGCGTCTGGTGGGGACGATTGAATTCTTTCCACAAGAGGGGATGTATCACTACGATGGCCACCGGGCGTGCGGCGTGAGGCTGGCCCCGGCTCAAACGCGGGAGCTGGGCGGCATCTGCCCCAAATGTGGCAAGCCGTTGGTGGTAGGTGTAGATTACCGAGTGGAAGAGCTGGCTGAAGCGGACCGGCCGGAGGCATACGTGCCGCCGCGGGCTAAGCAGGTGGAATACGTCATTCCACTGGTAGAGATGCTGGCTGAGCTGCGCGACGTAAAGTCGGTGAACGGGCCGGTGATTGGACGCGAGTATGACCGGTTAATCGGGGCGCTGGGCGCGGAGTTTGAGATTTTGCGCCAGGTACCGGTGGCCCAGATTGGGGCGGTGGCGCCGGCCGTGGGGGAGGCAATAGAGCGGTTGCGCCGGCGCCACGTCTACCTGGAGCCTGGCTACGACGGCGTGTATGGCGTAGTTCGGGTCTTTAAGGATGCGGCTGAGCGGGGCGAGAGCCTAAAGCAGATGTCGCTCCTCGACCTATGACCGATTGGCTGGAAGCGCTCAATGCCGAACAGCGGCAGGCTGCCATGGCCGGACCGGGTCCGCTTATGGTGGTGGCTGGCCCAGGAACCGGCAAGACGGGGACGTTGGCGGCGCGGGTTGCTTGGCTCGTTGCCAGCGGAACGGCCCGGCCGGAGGAGGTTGTGGCGCTTACGTTTACTACGAAAGCAGCCGAAGAATTGCGTGGCCGGGTGGAACGGCTGCTGGCCAGTAGCGGACCGGTACTGGCAGTTGACCGGCCAGCTGTACTGACGTTTCATGCCTTGGCGCAGCGATTACTCGCTGAGGCTGGCCAGACACCCGGCCGGCTCATCGCTGAGGATGAGCGGTTGGCGGTGATTCGCGCGCTGGAGCGGCCGACTCAATTGCAAGAATTGCCAGCGCGCGAACTGGCGCTGCGGCTGTCACGCTATCGCAACACCGAGGCAGCAGCCGGATCAGAAGACGGCGTCTGGAGTGAGCTGGCAACCCAGTATCGGGCAGCCTTGGCTGAGCTGGGCGCGGGCGATTTTGATGATCTCATCTTGCAGGCCTATGCGGTTGCCCGCGCCGAAGGCAGCTCCGTTACCCGGCCGCGGTATCTGCTAATCGATGAGTTCCAAGACACGAGCGACATTCAGTACGCGCTCGCCCGTCAGTTACAGTCTGCCGATAACCTGGCCGTGATTGGCGATCCGCGGCAATCCATTTACGGCTTTCGAGGAGCCGGTGCGGCCATGTTTGACCGGTTTACGGCTGATTTCCCGGCCGCCCAGACCGTCACGCTCAGCACCAATTACCGCTCGGCCGGGCGGATTGTGGCGCTGGGCAACGCGGTATTTCCGGATGCTGCCGCCCTGACGGCGCATACGACTATGTCAGGCCGCACGCGCCTCATCCAGACGCTTGACGAAGCTGCCGAGGCTGACTGGATCGTTGCTCAAATTGAGGCCGAGCTCGGTGGCACTGATTTTCAACGCGCCGGTACAGCCGACCATGGCTTGGCGCTTGCGGCCGCTGGATTTAGCGACTTTGCTATTATTTATCGCACCCACCGTCTAGGTCAGGCGTTGCAGCGCCGCCTGGCTGACTCCGGATTGCCGTATCAAGTGGCAGGCGAGGGATCGCCGTACGATCGGCCTGAGCTGCGGTTGCTCGTGCGGCTTTTGAGCCTGCTGGCGGGCCGGGCGGCCGCCGAAACCCCCACTCCTGGCGAGAGCCCGGTTTGGCAGAGATTAACCGCTGCGCAGCAAGTTGCGCTTCTCGACGAGTGGCGCCTGCAAGGTTTGACCGAGCCGCCGAGCTGTCTGGCCGTACGCCTGGCGCGCCAGCTCGGCTTAGGCCAAACTGACATGGCGGCGCGCCGAGACCTCGCTCAGCTCCTGGCACTTCTGGCTCGGTTTGATCACACCGCTGAGCCACTCGCCGCCGCCGTGGCTCATTTGCAGGCTATCGCTGAGCAGGAATTCTACGATCCTAGTGCCGATGCCATTACGCTGCTTACTATCCATGCTGCCAAGGGCCTAGAATTTGCCCACGTTTTTGTTTGTGCTCTCGAGGAAGACCGGCTGCCGCATCGTCAACCGGGCGGCCAGGCGACCGATATCGAGGAAGAGCGCCGCTTGTTTTATGTAGCAATTACCCGCGCTAAGCGCCAGCTGGATCTTACCTATACCCAGTCACGATCTGGCCGGTCGAGTGCGCTATCGCGCTTTATCAAAGAGGTTACGGCGCCTGAGCTTGAACTACTGGCTGATCCGGCTATGGCCGCCCAGCAGCGCCAGCGCCAGCGTCGACAGGTTCGGCGGGCGCAGGGCCGGCTATTTTAAAGGCCCTTTGAGCGCAATTGCTCAAAGGGCCTTGTTCAAGCGGTCACCAGCTTGCTGAAACCGTCTCCCAGAGAGGGAGGGTCCGTCTGGAGTTCCATCTCCATGCGACGGATCGCCTTCTCAGGGACGTGACGCTCCCGCGCCTGGTTACGCTGGAGGCACACCTTCAATTGAGTTCGAAACCAGGCGCCTTTGACCTGGTCGGTCCATTGCCGGCAGTGCGCCACTAACTGGCGCCGGTAAGCGGCATTGCAGTTGGTGACGTCTACCACCACCGACCGGCCACTGCTCAAGGCCTGGCCGATACGGTGATAGGCCTCTTCCCAGACCTTGTCATTGCGCGACTGGTCGTTGACATCGCCCAGCTCGCGCCGGATCTCATCGGGGCAAACGTATTCGGCGTTCAACTGCTGGGCCAGGGGCTTGAGCAGCGTGCTCTTGCCGCTGGCCGGCAGTCCAATGCCGATGATGGCTTCTGGTTGAGTCATGCCGCCTCCTCCTTGAAGACCTTCAGGTCGTCATCGCTCAGGCCCAGGTCGGCCAGCGACACTTGCAGACTCTTGGCTTCGGCCTCTAGCTCGGCCAGAACGTCCTGACCTCCGATCAGCTGCTCCAGGAACCGATCAGCTCTGGTCGTATCAACAAACTCAACCGGCACGCATTCGCTGATGTCATATGCGTAGTTGAATCCGTCACAAGTGACCCAGTTATTCTCCCGGTCCACTTCAACTGCCCTGAGCAGCTTCGGCCCCGTATTGCGCTCGGCGATGTAGAGATCGCCAGGCTGGAGCTCGGCTTCCTGGAGCCACTCACTGTCGGTGGGCTCCAATCTGCGGCGGTAGAGCTGGCCATTGATGGTCACCGGCTGTCCGCTGCGCAGTTTTTTGAGCGTGGCATAGGTGCGGTGCGTCACGATACCTCGTTTCCTAGTCCATGGTGCGTCGAGTAATTTCGATTTTATTATTTAATCATAAAATTGATCATAAGTCCACCATTAGGTGGTTGTTATCCGGGGCTACGTAGAGTATAAGAACCAAGGCCCTATTCCCGATCGAAGGTGGCTCTAATGCCAAAGGCTAATACGTGGAAAGCGTTCTTTGCTTTGCCGATCCTGGATGATCGGACAGGCGCAAGGGCGGTCGCCACTGTCTACTATTGCTACCATTGCCAGTTGTTCGAACGCATCGGGCTCAGAGGCAGGCGGAAAAAGTTCTGCCGTTGCACTCTGGGGCAGAATAACTGGGAGCACATTTTTCGGAAAAAAGGCGTAGAATATCGCGGAAGGGTTCAGTAGATCTCTGATGGGTCGAGGGCATAAGGCTGTCTCTTATACACATCTGACGCTGCCGACGACTAGTC
>JARIHM010000052.1 GCA_029288275.1 Candidatus Saccharimonadota bacterium
AGAAATTCGAGATTTTAAGACCGGCACCAAGCGCGATGCCGAGAAACTGGCGGTCGAGGCCAAAGATAATTTTCAGCTGCGCACCTACGCGCTGGCTTACGAACTCATGACCGGCTCTGCGCCAGCCCTGGTGACTCTGGACTATCTGGTAACAGGCGTGGAGGGCAGTGCCAAGCTGACACCGCGCATTTTGACTAATCATCGCGCCAAGCTGGCTGAACTGGTTCAGCGAATTCGGGCTCGTGATTTTGCGCCGGCGCCGGCCTCAGAATTTCATCACTGCGCGGCCTTTACCTACTATGGCGATCCCGACGCCGACCAACCTGAAGGTGAGGGTCAGATATAATGGCGAATACTGAGCGCGATAGTACCTGGCTTCAGCAATTACTTGATGCTACGTGGGACAGCTACTTTGCTGATGTGCCGCAAGACAATGATGTGCGGATTGTTTTTGGCCGCCGCGCTAAGCGTCGATTGGGGAGCATCATGCTTGATCCGCATGATCGCACCACGAGTATTATTACAATAAATGGACTGTTCCGTTTGCCCGAGGTGCCAGAGTTTGTTATTCAGGCCACGCTGGTGCATGAGTTAACGCATTATGCTCATGGGTTTAATTCGCCCTTGGCTCAGCGGCAGCAGCATCCACATGCCGGCGGGGTGATGCGTCGTGAATTTGCTGAGCGCGGTTTATTGCAGTTATATTTACAACAGAAGCAGTGGCTTAAAACGGAGTGGCCCGATCTCATTGCGCGAGAAATGCCTTCAGGTCGCTCGACAACGTTGAGGTCTAGGCGCACAATAAAAGTACCCAAACCATTTTGGTTTTTAGGAGACTAACATGACCCTGCCACGCCTTAAACTTAGTTCCAGCCATGGTGACCAAACGTTTTTACAGTTGCGGTTTGTAGTGCACAGCATCCTGGCCGCTAGTGAAGCTGAGGCCATTGAAGATAACGGTCTGCCCTTTGTGGAGGGCCGTCCGGTAGTCTGTGGCGGTCTAGACCAGGCCCTCGGCCAGGCGTCCACGAGCCAGGATGGTAAGGTTTTAGTGCTGGCCCAGCCCCAACAGTTTCACCTAGGCTACGGTGTTTTTACCACAGCCTACATTGACCGAGCGCTGCGACGCGTGGTGGGAGCGCCTTTGCGCTATGCGTCCAGCCGGCGCCAGCTGGCCTTTTACCTTGATCGCGAAGTCGAGCCGGCCCGTGAGCGCATCGAGGCCGAGGTAGCTGAAGGCTACGAGCTTGATAAGCGGCCCAGCTTCGTGGTGGAAGCGCAGAATATCGTGGGAGCATTTCGTGCCACCTCCACTTTTCACTCGCTGGTGGGTCAGCTTGAGGTTGCTACCCAGGCCTTTCAGCCACTCGACCTCGACCGGCTTGAGGCCTCTCTAGGCGAGTTCTTTGAGCCTGCTGTTCTCGAAGCCGAGGCTATGACTTCATCGGTGGTGAAGGATTTGATTGCGAGTACGGTTGAGACTATTGTAATGTCACAGCTGCGCCTTATGCGCTGGCAGGGCTTGCAGCTATTGGGATTTGGCTTCTTTGAAGATGATAAGCCGGTATCCATTCCGGCTGTACAGGATCTCGCTGAGCAAAGGGCTCGCATCGCGCAGTTCCAGAAGGCGTTGGAGGCGCCGCAGCTCTTTGCAGGCCAGCTAGCCTGGCTGCGCGGTTATGCTGCTACTGAGCTGCGCATCATGCATGTGGAGCTAGACGAAACGCTCTAAATACAGTACTATGATCGGGTTATGCCGGGGTGTGGCGCAGGTGGCTAGCGCGCAGCGTTCGGGACGCTGAGGTCGAAGGTTCAAGTCCTTTCACCCCGACCAGGCATTATAAAACCTCAAACCCAGTAAAAAGCCCCTCGTGTACGGCACACGAGGGGCTTTTGGGTGTTTTATTGGCAGGGGTTGGGCCGGCTGGCCGGTGACAGCGCCGTGGCCAGTTTGCCATTGTAGTCGAGCATATTCCAGAACAACGGCTGGCTGGCGAGGTTCTGTGCTGTGGGTGCCGGTGCGTCCCAAGTCCAGAATAACCAACCGATGGCGCCCTTGTTGTTGGCTCCGATAGTGCAGCTAGCCTTCTGGTCGCTCAGCATTGTGCTGGTGGCCTGATTGATGCCGCTGGGAAAGTTAGGCTTGAACGCGCCGAGCTCGCCCACGATGTAGCGGTTAGCGAATAGCCCTACCTCGCTACTGTTCAAGTCCGAGGTGAGCGAATAGCCGCCCGAACCTTCCAGCCTAGGGTAGAGGTGCAGATCAATAAAGTCTGCGGCGCCAAAAATGCTGAGCGAGGCTGGCCGGCCTGGCATCCAGTACAGATTACCACTACCTCCGCAGTTACTTGGGCAGTAGGTAGGGAATCCGCTGTACGAACTCTTGCCGACTGCCTGTGGGGTAAAGAACCCGATGGTTAGCTTGCCGTTCGGATCTGCCGCCGTGATGGCCCGCTTGAGCCGGTACGAGTACTCCACCAGCGAGGCGTCGGCCGCCTGCTGCCGGTCGGCCAGCTTGCTCATGTCATAGGTGACGCCATTCAGTGGCGTCACTGTGCCGCTCATGTGGTTGAATGGCGCTGAGCTACTCTCGAAATATAGCTCGTTGTTTGCCTGGTAGGCCAGGATCGTGCTCAAGTACTGTGCGCCAATCTGGTTCTTCAGCGCCGTGATGAACTGGCTTAGGTACTCGGCCTTGGCAGCCACGAACCCTGTGTCCATGGTCCAGAGGTTAATGCCGCTGATATTCGAGGTATACTGACCCTTGTTGTTATCAGCATTGGCGATCTGGATGGCATAGTAATCATTGGATGGCACGGCGTCCATGCTTGGCAGGATGTATAGGCCCGCCCTTGTAGCATCGAGCACGAACTGGGCCACGTTGGCCATATAGGGCAGGTTGATGGGATTCATGTCACCAGCGCCATGCCCCATCCCATGGTCATTACTGCTACTCCCGCCCGCGTCGATAAACACGCGAACGGTGGTATAGCCCAGACTGTGCATACGCCCCAGCGCATTTTGGGCCAGCGTATCGTCGTACAGTCCTGGCTCAAAGGTCGAGTGGTAGACGTCACCGTTCCCGGCCACGGCCAGCTTGATGTAGTTGGCGCCGCGCGCCATGAACGTTGCGCCCGTGACACTATTGGTCATGCCGCTGGGTGTAATGGTGATCCGCGGTAGCGGTGCCGGCTGAGAAATCAATCGGTTGTGCGTAATTCCGCCGCCTGTCGTGATGCGGACCGGAGCCGTCGCGGTGGGGGTCGTGTCGCCAAGGGCGATTGCCGGCGCAAAGCCAGCTAGACCTAGGAGCAGGATCAAGACCGCCATAATCCGGCGCAAGCGATAGCGCATAGCGATACCTCCTTTTACTGTAAAGGGACGAGTTCAGCTATTATGATACCCCTCTAGAAACGAAGCAAACACAAGTGGATTGCTATTAGGCAAAAATATATTTTATGCGCAAAAAGCTATCCTAAAATATGCAATTATATTCATTATTAATGCATTAATTACAGTCGATGATTTTATACTATGCAGCCTGCGGTTTCTCGTCAGGGACATTAGCTGAGTCGGCCAACGCCTCTAAGTCCGCCTTATGGTACTCTGGAAAATCAGTGAGAGCGGGGTCTTTGGTCACATACGCCTCGACGACTGGATCTGACTCATGAAGCGCGTTCGGGTACTGAGATAGTGCATAGAGCCCCATCTCGGCAGTAACTGCCCGAATGAGTGCTCGAGCCGATGGATGATCGTAGTCGCCTTGTACGGTAATAGCCATCTCTACTGAGTTTGGGTACACCACATAGCGTGCACCCAGCTCAAAGGTGTGACCATCCATAGTGACAGTATTGAAGCCAAGGCGATTGGTCGTGGTATCAAAAGATCGTTCAACTAACGGCTCATGAAAGGTATCCTCAGCTTCCATGAATCCAAGCTTAATAATATTCGGGTTGTCATGACTGGGGGCAGAACTCTCCTCGATCCTGACCGAATTAAGGAGCCCCGACAAACGATCGCTGTTGTAGTATTCAGCATCTTTCGGACCTAGTGTAACGCGCTCGACGTCTACCTCTGCTTGATAGTGCGGCCTCTGCGGGTCGCGCCGTTGTTCTGGGCTCTTTGGCGTGGCTTGATCAAGCGTACGGTAAAAATCCGCGTTTGAAGTCGTGGTTTCGTGATCTGGATGAGGAGAAGCTAGTTCTGACATATCCTCACTCTACCATATCAATTTGCTTACGTTTCATACCGAACAGCTGTCAATGAACTCTGACATAGGGTGTTAGGTGTACACACCCCTGTGGATAACCATTAGATATGATTGTGCACCAGACCGCACAATCCGTAATAAGACATCAAAATAGGGGAGTAATTGAGCATGAATTGGCTCTAAACTAAGCCTAAATAGCCTAAAACCATAAAAACTATTGACCCCTAAATTGTTTAGGGGTATATTGTTTATGGAGTTCAATGTGCAGGTAAGGAATTCTCAGTTCGAGAAATCTCTTCTCAATAAAGTCGCCCGGGTCGCAAATAGTCTCGAGCGCGAGGTGGAACAAGAGCTGAAGGTCAGTTATAAGCTGACCTTTTCTCAATTCCGGGTTCTGAGTGGTCTGTTGGCGCTGGGCGAGGCGAGCCAACGCGAACTGGCCAACAGCCTGGAGGTGACGCCGGCAGTAGTAACGCGCCAGGCAGAGGTGCTGGGTTCGCGTGGTCTGGTGGTGCAGCGTGCGAACCCTAGGAGCAAGCGCGAGAAGGTTCTGGCGCTGACCCCAAAGGGGGAG
>JARIHM010000073.1 GCA_029288275.1 Candidatus Saccharimonadota bacterium
TGTTGCACCAATTACATCAAAAACTCGCTTAACGATTCGACCCCAGCCATCCAGAGGCGTTAGTTTAATTTCAATCATGGGGATACCGGCAAAACTACTGAGGCTTGAATTGGTCGCGTACAAGCCAAACTGATTCGGGACGAATCGATAGGTGATGTGGTGGTTTGTAGTGTAATTGACGAGTTCTAGAATCTCATCAGGTTTTAAGTTTGAATCAGCTTGGATAATCTCATCGATAACTGGCCGTGGACCAAGTGCCGCCAAGGCCTCGGCCAAGGAAGCATAAATAGTCACTCCTGGTAGGCGCTTAGCTGCGCTGCGGGCGGTATCAACCGCACCAAGTAGCCGATACCCTGAGCTACTGTAGGCCAAGTCCCGAGCGATCCGCCGGGCCAACACGCCGCTCCCCACCAGCAGCGCTTGGTGAACACCAACCCCGAATCGGAACAACCAGCGCTGCACCAATCGAACAATCACCCGGGCCAGCAATACAAAGATCAGACCAAAGCCGTAAGCGTAGATTGGCACCGCCTTGGATGGAAAAATCGACGCGGTCTGAAAAAAATCGAGCAATATCATAAGCATGACTCCACCCGAAACAGCCACAAATACCTTTCCCACCTCAGCTAAACGACCGCGTAGGTTCGACTGTGAATACAGTCCCGCCAAGGCAAAGATTAAGATCCAGGCTGGTAATACCAAAAGTAAGATATGCAAGAATTCGAGAGCTGGAATGGGGTGAGCTACTGGCCGGCCCTCGAGTTTGACACGCAAAATGTACGCGGCCACAAAGGCGCCGACAAGGGCCAAGAAATCAATCGGCACTAGAATGAGGCTAAAGAATAGTTCGCTACGTTTGCGCATAATAGCTAAAATAATTGTCTTTTTATTGTAGCACTATAATTGCGGGTGCTAGACCGCTGGTAAGCCGGATTCTGTCACACAAACGAGCCCGAGGGCTCAGCTTGCGGGATGGTCATCTATCTGGGACTTGCGTTGCCGCAAGCCTCAAGCGGCACATACGCTCAAACTGGCGAGCCACCACCCTTGCGGGGTGTTTGAGCAGCCTTGCAGCAGACGGGGTTTACCTCCCTTCCCGGTCACCCGGGTCGGCTGTGCGCTCTTACCGCACTCGTTTCACCCTTGCCATCGGCAAGCCGACGGCGGTTTCGTTTCTGTGGCACTTTCCCTACGGTCACCCGCGGTTGCCGTTAGCAACCGTCCTGCTCTATGCTGTCCGGACTTTCCTCTCTTAGCCTTACGGCTAGAGCAACCATCTTGCGATCTAGCTTTTTAATTATGACATATACAGCCACTATTTTCAAATTAAGTAGCGAAAATCGGAGGGCTTGGCATCTTTTGAGCCAAATATTTTACACTATTAATGATAGAATTATGATTTTTACCGTACTTAAGTATTCCTATTATAGCCACTAGTATTTTTGATACTTTTTTCATAAAAATTGTATGTTTATAATTGCTAACAAAAAATTATTGCAATGCGAGAAAAAGTGCTACGATAGGCAGCGTGGGCGTAGAACGCATTTCTCTTATTTGGCAAATTGGCTTGATCGTGCTGATTCTCATGGCAGCGGGGATCAAAAGCCTCCGTTTTAAGGCTAGCCACGAAACTGACTTTGATCTGAAGCGCCGGGCCAGCCATGGGGATGCTGAGGCCAAGCACGAACTGGAGATTCGCGCTATTATACCCTTGCAGCTTATTCTGCAACGGATCGATTTGATTACGCTCAATGTAATCGTGATCGTGTATATCGCTAATTCATATGAGATTCCCCAGGCTATTGCACTGGGGCTGGTATGGCTCGCGGTCATTTATATCTTGGCAGCTACCAAGTGGGTGCGGAGGCGGGCTCGCGGGCTTGTACTGCGCCATCGTGGCTATTTGGCCAAAGTAGCCGAAATGCTTGAACCGGCCCTTAATCTCATTGGCAAGAGCGAGGCTTTTATTACGAAACGACAAGCTGGCTTCTCTTCTAAAGAAGAGCTTATTAAGACAATTGATGATAGTAACGGGGTGCTAACGCCATATGAAAAGCGCGAGCTTAAGACTATCTTAGAGAGAAAATAAACCCTGGATACGAAACCGCATCCAGGGCCTTCATTTACTTAGGACGAGGGAATAGCCGTGGCGTGCCGCCCTTCTTGATCTTCTTGTGACAGCCCCGGCAAACCCAGGTTGTCACGTCCTTGGGCATCTTATTGGGACGGCGCCACGTCTCATACCCGCAGCCCGTGCAAATGAGCTTGACACTATCCTTCGCCATAACAGTCCAATCTGACTATAATTGACCAAATGCTATAAAGATGGTAACGTATCGTAGCCGTACTTCTCATCAGGAGACGAGTACCGAGTAAGGAGTAAGACAGTGCCCACAGCCTACACTGCGGACCTGGATGAGGGCAAGGATGTGTCCTTCGCCAACTTCGCCCTAACATGCGCCCGAGCTACCGGGTATTTCATGGCCTTGCGCGAGGAGCCGTTGAGCGTTCCTATCCTCACCCTGGTAGAGCCTAGTCCCTATCACGACGAGCAGCTCCAGAAGGCCCAGGCAGAAGTCGCGCGCATTGCGGCGTGGGATGACGCCGAGTCCGACCGACGGGCGCGGCTAACCTACGACCGGGCGATTCGCGACTACGAGAAGTACATGGCCGATAGGCTAGCCAGGCGTCAGCGCTACGAGGACATGCTGGCCCAAGTGACCGCCTGGACGCCGCCGACGCCGGACCATGAACCCCTGAAGGACTTCATGGTCCGACAGCTGGAGGATGATCTCAAGGACCTGAACCGTGCGCCGTTGAATCCGCCCAAGCTCCTCGATGGCGCAGCCTATAAGCAACAGCAGCTCAGGCTGGCGCATCAAAACGTTGAGTACCATGCCGAGCGAGCTGAGCTTGAGAAGGAGCGAGCTCGAGAACGCGCCGAGTGGGTCAAGGTCCTGCACCAGAGTCTGCCGGAAGCATCCGGCACCACCAAGGTCTAAACACCAAAACCTGCGAGATCCGCAGGCCGGTAGGCGGAGAGTCTAAGAGAGGACGGTTTTAACTACCTCTGTACGACTCTCCGCCTACCACCATCGTCCATAGAGCAATAGCTATGCTGATGAGCCGTTAAGCGGCGAAACGATGCAACGTACGTGAATGATTCCTATGGTCGGGGTGACAGGACTTGAACCTGCGACCTCCCGGCCCCCAGCCGGACGCGCTACCAACTGCGCCACACCCCGATAACTTGTAAAGTATGCCGCAAAGTGGCCAATTACGCAATCCCTGGCAGGCTAACCTAGCGGCCGGTGTGGCCAAAGCCACCGTCGTGACGCTCGGTAGTATCAAGCTCGCCCACGAGTTCCCAGCTCACTTGTTCGCAACGATTGATCACTACCTGGGCAATTCGATCACCATCTTGGATAATGTACGGCTCCCGAGACAGGTTCACCAGGATGACCGACCACTCGCCCCGATAGTCACTATCAATCGTACCGGGCGCGTTGACCAGGCCAATCCCATGCTTGGCTGCCAACCCCGACCGCGGCCGAACCTGAGCCTCATAGCCTACCGGAAGGGCTACAAACAGGCCAGTTGGCACCACCGCTCGTTCCAGGCTACCCAATGTAATCGGCGCATCAATATTGGCCATAAGATCAAACGCAGCAGCCCCCGGCGTATGATAACGGGGCAAGGGATGCTTGCTGGTATTGCGGATGCGAATTTTGAGTGGATTATCTGGGTTCATTGTCCCTCAGTATAACGAAAAACGGCTGCCCTAGCGACACCAGGGCAGCCGTAATTTAATCAGTTGTCAGGCGCACCCGGTCTTTCAGACGGACAGCTCCAGGCCGCTGCACGAATGCATAGATGCCAAAGACATTGCCGCACTGCTTGTGCAGGATCCGAAGAAATTCCGGATCCTCAGCGATTCCTAGCTGGGGCCGAGTTGGTAGCGCACACCTAATCGTTGCTTTTCTTACAACAATTTCTGTTTCGGGACCGAGCTTAATTACGGTAGTCTCCTGGTCCTTGATCCACTCTTGCTCAATAAAGCCCTCGGCTGCCGGATCGGTCTGAATCACCAGATTCGGTCGAAACCGTGCGGTGACCTGCGCCCGTGGGACGCCGCGGAGCCGAGCCAGTGCTTGGATCGAAGCCATGGTCTGCACGTGCAGCGGGCTCGAGTCGTAGCCGACTCCCGGCCGGAGCGGAAAGCCAGCGTTGGTGAAACGAGCAGACTCAGCCGGATCGGTCGTCCGGACAAACCGAACCGCAAACCCTAGCAATGCCGACAATGCCTGGCTAGCAGCCAGCGAGCCAGCCGGGTAGCAACGATCATCAGGCAAGCGCACCCAGCACTCACCCTCATGTATCTCGGTGCGGCAACGTAACAACGGCTGACCAGCCCGTTGTTTGGCCGTAATTACTACACCCTGCTGATCTACCACCACCCAGACACGGTCCCCATGCAGGCCAGACCAGCTTACGAGGCTGGCACCATCAGGATGCAGAGTTACACCCTGCATCGATTTCACCGGATAGCAGCGAATCTCGCGCACATAGCCGATTACTTGTTCGAACACCCTTGCTCCTCTCGAGTCAGCCGAGGGTAGATGCATTAAACCAGGAAAAAACCTCGGCCGCAATGAGCGAACCGAGGTGCCAACGCAATGATTTCTGCTCCGCCCCACCGTCTGGCCTACCAACTTTTCCCTGCGAATCGCAGGTGGGTGCCCGCAGCCACTCAGTCCACGGACCAGGGCAATCTAAGGCTCCCGTTGGTAATAGTACAGAGAAAAATGTTCGACCGTCACAAATGGCGCAGAGACATATCTATTCTAAGGCAAAGGACCGGTGGGTACAATAAGCCCCACCAGATAGGCCACAACTCGAGTAACAAACGGTGAAATAAGGGGGTAGCCGATTAAAAGGATCACAAATAACACCATCAGCCCGCCCTGTTCGATCCGGTCCATAATCTCACGCAGACTGGGTGGCGCAATAGCATAGAGGAGACGGGACCCGTCCAGGGGCGGAAACGGAATCATATTAAAAACAAAGAAACCGATATTTACTACTACGATTGAACCTAGAAGCTGTTCCACAACTACATTTACTGGCACAAAGTGCATCCACAGGCCTACGAAGAGCGCGATCAGGAGATTCGTAAACGGCCCAGCCAACGCCACCAGCGCGGCGCCCCAACGCCCACCCCGCACTGCCCAAGGGTTAAATGGCACGGGCTTGGCAGCCCCAAACACCACCGGCGAATGCAACAAAATAAGTAGAAGCGGCAGCGCCAAGGTGGTAAACGGATCAATATGGGCCAGCGGATTAATCGTGAGGCGGCCTTGATCTTCGGCCGTCGTATCACCCAGATAGTGACCCATCAAGGCATGAGCGAACTCATGCAGGGTTAGGGCCAGTACCAGTGAAATAAGCGAGACTACGATGTAAGTTAGGTCAAATGTCATGCCAGCATTGTACCATTTGGCTGATTGCGGGTATAATGCGGGCATTGTTCGAGCCCTGGCACGACCCACTGCCCTGTCGATTGGAGTCGTAGGCTCATGCGGTCTCCGCGTAAGCTCTCCTCGCTGTCTGCTCGTGTACCTACTTCTGCGTCCGATACCCAGCCACAACGATCACCCGTTTTGGAGGCTGTTCGAGCGTTAAACCGTCCGCTTACCCTCAAGACTGAGGTGGGCGATCGCCATGGTACCTTTGTGCCGGTAAGTCCGCCCTGTGAGCAGGTCTGCGTGATGCGGTTAAAGCTGGATAGACGATCGACCAAGCACACCATTGTGCTCACACCCGGTGGCGAGAACCGAGTGGTGGTCTGCCTGGATGGCAGTCTCAAGGGCATGCCCTCGGCCATGTTCGTCTTTAACGCGCTGCATGGTGAACCCGGTGGTCGCTCGCTAGACTACACGCTTGAGGTGCTGCCCACCCGGCCGGTAGTCGATTCGGCCGAGGAGCTGGTAACCACCGGCATGCTCTAATTTTTTTTGCGGCCGTAGGCTCTCTCCCAGAGAGTCTACGGCCTTTTGCCTACGCAGGGCGTTGACTTATCTGATAATTTTCGCTACACTGTCCTAGTTATTTATAGGACTCTCGCCATGGCCTACGCCTGCGACATCTGTAGTAAGGGCAAGCAGTTCGGCAACAACCGGCCGTTCTCGTTGAAGGCTACCCGCAAGGTCTGGAAGCCAAACCTGCAGCGCTTGCATCTAAACCTCGGCCCCACGCGGGTTAAGGTTAAGCTGTGCACGAGCTGCATCCGCACTCTGGCTAAGTATCAGCGCGAAGCCGCCGCCAAGGCTGCCGCCGCCACCCAGGACCAGACGCCGGTTCAAGCTGCCGCCTAGCTTCTTGCCTGTTGCTCAAAAAAGAACCCCTTTCAATGGGGTTCTTTTTTGATGCCAGATTCTATTCGGCCCTATTCTAGGCCTAAGACGGCGCAGAGCTTACTCCCCGGCGCGCTTGAGCACTACAACCTGCGTCTCGGTTGGCACCTCCTTGGCGTTAACGCGCAGCTTGCTCTCGGGCTCGGGATTGGAGCCAATTTCCTTCAAAAACTCATCTAGTTTGGCCTGGGGCACAGCATATTTCGTTTTACCATCATCGTAGTGCACCGGCACAATGTAGCCGGGCTCCAACTGGGCGGCCACGGCGGCGGCCTCCTCTGGCTCAAGGGTGAGGCCGTGGCCGCCCACCGGCAGAACCAGTACGTCTACATTACCCAATACACCTAGCTGGCTGTTATCCAGCTTGCCGGCAATGTTGCCTACAACCACCACATTCACGCCATCCATCAGAATACTGTAGATAGTACCGCGCGTACCATCTTCATCAATATGCAGGCGCGCCGGCACACCGGTGATCATCGCGCCTTTCACTTCATATTCGCCAGGCCCGTCAAGCACCATGGCATTTTGAACCTGACCGAGACCCTCTGTTGTAGATAATGTTACAACATCAGCCTTTGTATTTATCCTGCCAAGGCCGGCCGAATCTTCATAAGGGTCACATACCACATTCAGGTTCTTGCCCGAAAGCTTAACACTGCCAGCGCCTAAATACGTTATATCCAAGGGAAAATCTCCGAATTACTGCTTAATGCTGTCCGCGGCCGCGAACCGCCGGTGAGCTACTGATACCAACAAACTCGCCAAAGGTCACATCGCTATGAGCCAGTGGCTGCGTCTTGGCGCCGTCAATTACCACAATCTTCTTGGCCTCCAGCACCGAGGTGACAAAGCGGTCATTGAGACTCAGGCGGTACTGGTACTCATCCGGCGTAAGTGCCGAATAGTTGAGTTCACGCCCCATCTCCTTCTCCATCTCGGCTACCACTTTAGCCAGGCGCGCTTTGTTTACATCGCCCACCACAAAGATATCGATATTAGTCCGCGGGTCATTCGAGAACGAACCTGTGAGAAAGGCAAACTGAATGGCGCCAGTGGAACGCAATTTCTTTACAATATGGTCCTCCTCGCGCGTCTCCTTCATCACTGGATCGGCGCTCTTCATAGGGATAGCCGTAAAGATGCTCCGTAGCTGCTCGTAGTATTCGTATTTAGCATTTACCTCGTAGTAGAGACGATTATTGGAACCTTCGGAGCTAATGATGCCAATACTCAGAAGGTTGGCTAGCTCGCGTCGAACCGAGTTAATCTGCTCATCGATTTTGCGGGTAATTTCACGCACGTAGAACGGCCGGCCCGGATTGTTAAAAAAAAGGCTCAGCAATTTCACGCGTGTCTTTGAACCAAACAGTTGCTCGACCATTGTTATGACTCCATCACCAGATTATACGGTGTTCTTTGAGCGCATTATATCAAACCCGCGCGTGAACAACTATGCCTTGACGACCAAATTGGTTCGGGCGCAAAGAGGCCCCGTGCACTGGAGGTCATCCAGGGCACGGGGCCGGAGTGGCTAGGCCGCGGGGGTGTGATCGAGAACCCGAACCTGCTTGCGAGCCACACCGCGTGTGACGTAGTGCATCGGCAGGACGGGAACGTCGAAGAAGCGCGAGGCGATCAGCACCGTGGGCGTCTCGCTGACCGTGATCGAAAAGGCCAGGTTGATGAGCGCGAAGATGCCGTACGGGACCCCCAGAACCGCAGCAATCCAGAAGACGCCGGACTGCTGGAAGGCCCAGTCGGCCAGCGGCGGATAGATCAGGGTCACCGCCACCCAACCAAAAATGGTCAACGCAGCGTACAGCCACAGGAAGATCGCCGTGCAGTACTTGCGCAGGCCCAGTTCGGGCTGGCGGCAGTCCTCCTTGGCGTCGCCGATCCAGGTCTCTCCGTGCTTGTTCATGATGCTGACGGAGGCCCGCAGGTAGCCAGGCGCCGAGTCGATGATCTGGTACTTGTCCATGGTGGCCTCTCGAGTAATCTCCAGGGATTGAACCGATGGATACACACCTATCATATCATGCTTATGCTAAATAGTCAAATATTCGATCCCCCAATCCTCCGCCTCAGACCCAATAAGATCCCGCCGCTAAGGCCGCGGGATAAAACTCCACAACAGTGCCACGGCGGCGGCGGCCATCATGGCCCAAGCCGCCCATAGGCCAAGACGGCTCCAAATACCGCTCCGATACTCCCCCATTACCTTGCGGCTCGACGACAATATCGCTACCAAGAGTATTAATGGCACCGCAGCGATACCATTAAAGACGGCTGTGAGCACCAGCGCCTTAATCGGATCAAGGCCAATGAAATTCATGAGCAGCCCAGCCAGAGTTGAGACGATGATGATAATGTAGAATGCCCGCGCTGCTTTAAACTTTCGGAATAGACCCTCGTTCCAGTTGAAGGCCTCAGAGATGGCGTAGCTTGACGAGCCGGCTAGCACTGGCACGCTAAGCAGGCCAATACCGATAATACCGACTGAGAAGATTAGCTTGGCCAACACCCCCGCGTGCGGGAAGCCCTGCACCAGTGGCTCCAACGCTCGCGCAGCATCGGCCGCCGAGTTAATAGTAGTAATGCCGGCCCCATGCAATACCACTGCACCCACGAGAATGATGAACCAGGCGGTTACATTGGAGAAGAGCATACCCAAAGCGTTATCTAATCGCAAGCGCTTCAAGTACGGGCGACTCAGTCGAGGTACCCCACCGCGCTGCGCCAGACGGTGAGCTGCAATCTCATCCTCCACCACCTCGCTTGTTTGCCAAAAGAACAGATACGGAGAGATGGTAGTGCCCAGGATAGCCACAAAGATAAACAGATAATCTGGCGTATCCTCTACGTGCGGGATAAAGGTGGCTTTGAGCGCCGCCATCCAATCTGCGTGAATAAGAAAAGCTGTCACAAAGTAAGCAACCAGCGCTAGCGCTAGCCACTTTAAAATCTTGACGTAGGTCTTGTACGATACAAAGACCTCAAGCAAGATCATAAACACGGCAAAAGCCACGGCCAGCAGTGGAAACGGCAGCGGCACCAGCAACTGAGTAGAGGCAGCCATTGCACCAATATCAGAGCCAATGTTAAAGGTATTGGCCGCTACAACCAGAAGTACAACAGGCAGGAGCAGCCAGCGGGGGTAGCGATCGCGCAACACCGCCGCCAACCCCTTGCCGGTAACCGCTCCAATCCGCATGCAGGCCTCTTGTACTGCAGTCATAAGCGGATATGTCACAAGCATAATCCAGAGCGTACTCAGGCCAAACTGGGCACCGGCCTGCGAGTAGGTAGCAATACCCGATGGGTCGTCATCGGCCGCACCAGTAATGATGCCAGGGCCTAAAATACGTAAAAAACGGCTGAAGCCGTTTTGGTTGGCACGACGCTTCGAACCCTCGGGTGCCTGGGTGGTCTCGAGCTCGGCCTCAGTGATTGCCTCATCGGGTAAGAGAATCATAGTTAACTAAGCATAAGCATATTTGGGTAGGTCTGTCTACTCCCAAATAGAGAGCGTCCCCAATCTCACCAGGAAATTGGGGACGATTATGGTTACGAACGGGGCCGGCCAAAGATAGTACCAAGGATCCACAAACCCAGCAGAATGGCGGCCAAGGTAAGGCCGGTGCCAGCCAACCGTGGCTGGCCCGTAGCATACCCCAGCCAAACCGCAGCCGCCAAAGTGAGCAACAGCACCCAGAACAGACAGCCAAAGGCACAACCGACCAGCTCGCCCAGCCAGTGGAATGGTCGGAACATGAGTTTCCTTTCGAGTTGAAGGAACAAGCTTAACGCGGGCGTCCTATAGCAACCTTGGCGGCCGCCAACTCCAGCCGGTCATTCAGGGGTGGTAGCTCGGCCATCCCATTACGCCGCTTGAGCGCTGTAAGAATAAGATGATCGGCCAGGGCTGGATTCTTGGGCAAGATTGGACCGTGCAGATAAGTACCAATCGCTGCCTGGGTGATGGCACCCTCCTGCCCACTAGTAGGATTATTGCCCGCCCCCTTGCGCACCCGGCCGAGCGGGGCTTGACCTGGCTCTAGAATTGTTTGTCCAGAATGGTTCTCAAACCCTACCAGCCGACCAAATGTTGTATCAATTACAATATTACCAATCATTCTCACGCTCGAACCAATGGTACTAGCGCGAAAGATATCGATACCAGGGATCTCTCGCCCATCCACCGTGGTAAAGCCCCGGCCAAACAGCTGGTACGTGCCGCAGATGGTAAGCATCGGTGCCCCGTCCGCGGCAAGCGCTCTTAGCTCGGTACCCCGGCCCACCAGATCATCACTAATGTGGTACTGGCCAGCATCCTGGCCGCCGCCGCCAAAGACTATATCAACTGCGTCCCAATCAAACGGCTGGCCAATCTCCACTGGCCGCACCTCCACCGGATAGCCGCGCCACTGCAGGCGCTTCGTCAAAGCAATAATATTACCCAAATCGCCGTAAATATTCATTTCGCGCGGATATAAATGAGCAATGACGATGGGTTTACGAGCGTTCATACGCCAGCCTCCTCCAGTTTGGTCTGCTTAGCCAGCACCTTGCGTAGCTCCAGCATAGCCGTATAGGTAGGTAGCACAAAGGCGGTGCCACCGGCCGGCGTATGGCGTACCAACTGCTGAAGGCCCTCGGCAATATCGACTGCCTGGTGCGCCGAGATTCCAGCATAATGGAGTCGCAGTGCCATATCCGAGCCCCGTACCCCCGTTGTCCAGACCGCCGGCTCTGCCACCGTTAATGCTTCTAGCGGTACATCCCAGAGCCATGACACGTCGCGGCCGTCGGCAATGTTGTCATTGATAATCAAGAGTACCGAAGGCTTATTTTGGCTTAGTAAAAAGGTCTCTAGTACCTGAGTAAACCCAGCTGGATTCTTTATGAGCAGCAGATAGAGTGTGCGCCCCTCTAAGCTCACTTTTTCCACTCGGCCAAATGCCGCGGTAGTAGCCGTCAGTGTTCGCGCCACTAAATCTTGATGCAACCCCAACCCAGCGGCCAATGCTACTGCCGCCAGCGCATTATAAAGATTGTAGGTACCGGGCAACGACACTTGCAGGTTCTGGCGCCGCCCCTGTACCGCTACCGTAAAATGAGAGCCTTCCAGATTGGTCTCGTCCACACTCGTGACGGCCACCTGAGGTTGCGGCCGCACAAAATCGCCCTTGGGGCAGCGATAATGACCAATATGACCATAAAATGTCCGACTAAATATCAACCGGGTACCACATACAGGGCAGCGGTCGGAGTCAGTAGCGGTGGCCTGAGCCGTAGCGGCCATAGCTGGCAGACCTTCAATGCCAAAGTAGCTCACGCGTTCTGGTGCGGCGTACTTAGCCAAGCTGGCTACCAGCGGATCATCAGCGTTCAGATAGAGATGGGCCTTGGTAGCAGCAATTCCCTGCCCGATCAACGCAGCCGTAGTATCCAGTTCGCCATAGCGATCAAGCTGATCGCGAAACAGATTGGTAACAACAATCTGCGTCGGCTGCAGGTCTGGCGCCACCCGACGCAAACTGGCTT
>JARIHM010000086.1 GCA_029288275.1 Candidatus Saccharimonadota bacterium
ATGTGCGGATACGGGGGCTTAGTCTTTGTAGTGGCACTTGAATAGTCCGGTTATGGTGTTTACAAACGACATTGCCATAGGCTTTGACTGGTTGCTCTTGACCGGAGACTACCGGTCAAGAGCAACCGTGGAGGCGGAGGCCAAAGACAAAAGAGCCAAGCGATTATGATTCAGCTTTTCTAATCGCTCTAGCTAGCCGATAATACTTATAGTCCACATCGGCGCCGAGTAACGAAGGGAGCTCATGATGGATCGACCGCGCAGACTTGTGCTGGTGCGTCACGCTGAATCGGCCCGCAATGAGGCCAAGAAGGGCAGTACCTATTTTGCCGATGACGCAGCCCGGCGGACCGTTCAGGGCGTGCCGGATCACGCTAACCCGCTGACGCCGCTGGGGCATCGGCAGGCGCTGGAAACGGGCCGGGTCATCCGGGAACGCTATGGCTGCTTCGACTATGTGTACCACTCCGGCTACCAGCGAACCGTCCAAACCGCTGACGATATTTTGGCAGCCTACTCTGAGGACGAGCGACGGCAGATGCGCGTGCGCTCAAATCTGTTTATCCGCGAGCGTGATCCGGGCCATGCCTACGACATGACAGAGGCGGAAGCCGAAGCAGCCTTTCCTTGGTTGCACGGTTACTGGCAGACGTTTGGCGGCTTCTTCGCCCGGCCGCCAGGCGGGGAAAGTCTGGCGGATGTGGTGGAGCGCGTGTACTTGTTCCTGAATATGCTGTTTCGGGATCGGGCCGGCCAAGATGTTCTGGTGGTCATGCACGGCGGCACGCTACGCTGCTTTCGCTACATTCTGGAGCGTTGGGATTACGAGCAGGCGCTTAGGTGGCCGCCTGGTCAGTCACCGGCCAATTGCGGTGTCACTGAGTATGAGTGCGATGAGGTGCTCGGGCGGCTGGTGCTGCGGTATTACAATGAGGTTTTCTGGGCTGCATAAAGGCGGCGGGGTCATTGAGACCCCGCCGTTTTACTGTGCGAGCCATTTGGAGTGTGCAGCTATGAACTCCATGAGCGGCTGACCGATGGCGCGTTGCCAGAATTGATCTTGCTCGTTGATGGTCATCTCAGAGATATACTTGCCGGTCGCAGGCTCTATCTGGAGCGATTCCAGGGGATACCCATCTACAACCTGCTGGCTTGCCGTCGCGGTAAATTGGCGCGGAGACGTGATGGTAGTCTCGGCGATCTTGCCATCAGGGCTAACGATTGCAATCGCAAATTCCCAGCGCCCCGTCATGGTGCCGCCGTGGGTGGCGATGAGGTGGGTGTAGTAGGTTATCAACTCCTCGTCACTAGGCCGGTCTGTGCTACCCGGAATGCGTCGAACATGCAGGCCGGGCTGCTCTGTATCCGATAGACCATCCAAATAGAGCGCATTGTCCATCGAGAAGACTGGTCGGCGAGCTGCGGCCGCGTAGGCACTGGCCTTGATACGGGCGTTCTCCTGCGCGGTTACGCCGTTCTCTGGCACATCAAGCGTGATCCCAAATTCACCAATCCCACGAACGGTCAGGCCGAGAGGCTTGAGCGCGCCCTGGATCTGGGCGATCTTGGCTCGGTTGTTGGTCCCAAATATCAGCTCTGCCATGGGATATTCCTTCCTATATTCGGCTCGTTTATCCTAACAGATTCGACCATAGACAACTACATGAAAAAGCGGCCGCTATGGCATACTAGCTTTAATATCCATAGCGCAGGAGACAGGATGTCAGAGAACAAGACAGGCTTGGAATTAGACCAGAAGAACCCTAGCGAGGCATCAATAGTCGACTACCAACAGTTGCTTGATACGGCCCGGCAGGAAGCGAGGACACGCGGAGACCGGCTCAACGATGATCCGGATCGGGGCTTTAGGGTTGAGCGCCTGGAGGGCATGCAGGGGCATGAGCCGGTGCCCGTGGATACCGTTCTGCCTGATTTGGCGGAGCGATTCGCTCAGGAATATGTAGACGGCATGTTGGCTCTCGCGAAGGTCGAGGATGCTTGGCCAGAGATGGTTCAGGGGCAGCCAGGATTTATCGTTTACTTTCCTGTTGAGAGCTCAAAGTACAAGGAAGCCGTGGCTGAAGGACGGGCATCGACCGATCTCTTTGATGCCAATGGTGCGGCCTTGGATATGGGTTCGGAGGTCGGGGTACTTGATTCCTTGGTTGATCCCGATACGAAGAAGGCTACTATAAAGGCCTACTATGAGAAGCAAGCTAAATACATCAAGCGCCAGTACGTGGATGACCTTGAAGGCATCAAGAACGCTGATGGTTCTGATGCTCGGAGTGAGCTTGAGCAGGTAAGTGAGGCCTACGAATTGGTCGACGGCGGTAAAACAATCCGCCTCATCAACCTTTCTCCCTACAAATTGAGCGAAGAACAGCTCAGACAAGCTACAAATGCGGTACGATCAATTTCTGATAGAAGCGGCGGCGAGCTGTTTGATCGTCTCGATACCATTGCCGTGGTGCCTGAGGATTACCGTAGTATGCAACAGGACCTTAAAACGCCGGATGGCCGTGAGGTGGTGGCTCCGGTGAATGGCTATCAATCGCCCCACCTCCTGGCGCTTTCTGATCGCTTGATTAAGCCGCCCGAGGAGCGTAAGCCGCTACCGGAAGGATTGACTGACTTCTTTACACAACGCCTGTTGCCTGGTGAGCCGATAGAGGGACCGGATAGTCCGGCCAGGCGAGTGTCTAAAAACGAGTGGGAGATTACTCTGAGCCATGAGCTAACCCACATCGCCCTGCATGAAGAGGTTCAAGCGACTGCGTCGTTATCGGGCCCGGCACCGACACTTTATGGTCGGTACAACCAGAAAGAGCACATCGCTGAGCTCGGTGCGGCCGAGTATGCCGGCTG
>JARIHM010000088.1 GCA_029288275.1 Candidatus Saccharimonadota bacterium
ATGAGCACCGAAAGATGCAGCTCGCCGCGACCACTCACCAGGAAATCGGTGCCGCGGTCGGTTACCCGCAGGCCCACGTTGGTTTCAAGCTCACGCTCCAAGCGGGCGCCAATCTGGCGACTCGTCGTAAACTTGCCCTCACGGCCGGCGTAGGGCGAGGTGTTGGGGCCGATTCGGATTTGTAGCGTCGGCGCCTCGATCTCCATCACCGGCAAGGGCTCGGGAGTAGCTACATCGGCTACGGTGCCGCCAATACCAGCCGCCGTCACACCCGTAATCCAGACGATGTCACCGGCCACCGCTTCACTTACTTCGGTTCGTTCAAGGCCTTGAGCCACAAACAATTTGTCGCTCCGTGCAGCCGAAACAGCGCCCTCACGGTCGATGTACGCCAGCTGCTGGCCAGCCTTAACGCTACCACGCTGTACGCGACCAATAGCGTATTTACCCTGGTAGGTATCCCAGGCCAGCGAGGTCACGAGCATCTGGAATGGCCCGTCCGGATTCACCTGAGGCGCTGGAATATCGTTAATAATGGCATTAAAGATCGGCGACAAATCAGCCTCGGCCGCAATCTCACCTTCGCTCGGCAGGTGATCCCAGGCCTTACCGTCGCGACCAATGGCAAAGTATACCGGGAATTCCAGCTGGTCATCGCTCACGGCTAGATCCAGGAATAGGTGCTCTACCTCTTCCACTACCTCTTTGGCCCGCTGGTCGCGCTTATCAACCTTATTAACCACCACTACCGGCTTGAGGCCGAGCGCCAGGGCGCGCGTCAACACAAACTTGGTCTGTGGCATCGGTCCCTCTTGGGCATCCACGATCAGCAGACAGCCATCGGCCATATTGAGCGTGCGCTCGACTTCGCCCGAGAAGTCGGCGTGGCCAGGAGTATCGATGATGTTGATCTTGTAGCCATCGTGATTGACCGCAATGGTCTTGGCGCTAATGGTAATGCCCCGCTCGCGCTCTAGGTCGCCGGTATCCAAAATGGCGGTCTGCTGCATCTCAGCCTGGTTGTCGCGGAAAGTTTTGGATTGCTTAAGCAGACCATCTACCAGAGTGGTCTTGCCGTGGTCAACGTGAGCAATAATGGCCACGTTGCGAATGTGGTCGGTTGAAGTGAGCGTTTCGGGCATGCGAGGTTTCCAAATTAAAACGCCGCGGCTAGAAGCAGAAATCGCCGCCGGCGCTGATGATTTGTACAAATTGTAACACAAATAGTGCTAGTTGTCACTACTATAGACGCCTTAGGGTTAAGATGGTATAACCATTACGCACCTACACAATGAGATCGAGGTAGCATTGGAGCTTGTTGATCCCGAAAATAGAGCTCTTAGTCTTTCAGGCGTTTCAGGAGCTAGTGCCCGGGTTTGATCAGCGCAAATCGCTTCGACTGTCCATAAAAGACCAAGCGAACGGCAAGAAGGCTCGCAAGGCCTATCGGTTGGCCTGGAGCAGGTCGAAGCCCAGCTGTCTCCGGGGGCGACGCGTGCGTTGGCCGATCGCTCCTGAACGCGGCCCGAGATCTAGGGCTATCCTGACACTCGATTGGAGCAGCTGTGGAATTAGTTAATCCGGCGCGGCCGGAATTGCTTCAGCGCCAGATACGCCTCGCCAAGAACGAGTACAGTGAATCGCGATTGGCCACACTGCTGATCATGGGCTGGACCCTGATCTTGCTCGGGCAGGACGGCCTGGCGGCTATCGGTTTCATTAATGGCCACCCCATGCCCTTCGCCGATCTGGCGCTTGGGTTGTTTTTCTTCGGCATTGCCTCTTTCGCAACTCTTAAACTGGTCGGCCAATTTCTTCGGCACCGTGACCGGCAGGCGATTGAACAGGCACGACGACAAGGCGACATTATCGAAATCCCCGATTGGGCGCAAGGGCTCTGGCAAGATGCAGTGGCCCAGGTGACCAGTGAATTGGGTGTCTCAACCGATGATGAGTCGTTTCTGCCAATCGGCGCCGTGGCCTTCCGCACCTTGGCTGACCTGCGGGTTGATTTCGATCACTACGCCGCTTCCCAGGCGGCTGCCTTGCGAGCTACCACTGATCAGGCCCGCGAAACCTACGAATCTGACTGCGACCTGATCAAGGCTGCGGTCACGCAGCATGTAAGCTTAGTGGTCGAGATATTGGCCCAGCGAGCTCTCGCCGGCCAGAGCGATCGGGCTACACTCGATCACGAGCTCACGCGAGCTCTCGTGGAGCGACCGCGCCAACTGCCGCCTCTCGATTGACAGAAATCCCCCTGGAGCGCTCGCTCCAGGGGGATTTTTCACGTGTTTTAAGACAACCTGATTCAGGCTGGCGAAGCGGGCAGCTCGGCCCGGCCAATGGCTGGATCATCCGCTAGCCCTTGCCGAATAGCGCGGGCCAGGTTGTCGAGCAGGTTACGGCCGGCAAGGCGGCCTTCAACCGTTCCCGGTCGTCGTGCGGCCACTGCCAGGAGCCGCGGCTGAACACAGAACACCAGGCTGTGGTTCTCCTTGCTCAGCTCTGGTAGACGGCCATGCGTGATGGCAATGAGATACACCGCCACCCAGAGTCTGTGAACCCGGTCATACACCCATACCGTCACTTGATCAGTAGCGATCCGATCCAGGTCGTGGGGTTGGTGCTGCCAATCAGCCTGGCGAAGAATACGCAGAAAATCATGCCGGATGGCCGATCTGAGACGGCTGGAGACAACCGTCTGCTTTTTGCTCTCCTGGCCCCGATCGATAATGTAGCTCTCGATGGGTCCGTACACGGCCGCAGCTGCAGCCTCCTTGGCCTCTTTCTTATTCCTACCCTTCCCCTTCGATACAAAACCATTTACCCGACCGTGAGCGTACACAGTACACCGGCAGATATGCCCACCGGACTCCTCACTACACCGGTACTGTGGCGTTCCCAGATAGTGTACCGATTGGCACAGCTCACTCAGCATGCTTCTGGCATTCTTGGCGTCAGACAACGTAATCACCGCCTTATTCGTGCAATTACGAAAATGGCGTTACTTTTATACTATTTCGTCATGCCATAAGCAAGATCTTGCCCGAAGTAATAGACAAATTCTTGAAAGTATGCCAATAATATGTTAAAATATCCTTAGGGTAAGCAAGAAAACACTTACCCCGCACTTTAGGAGAAGGATGAGCTGACGCTTGGCATGGTCGAGCGTCACGGCCAGTGATAGCACGCGCGGGCATGAGCTTAGCATCGAGCCATAGGCGAAAAAGCCCTGCCGCGTCCAAAGCTTGCTCGTCGGTCTTGGTGCCAGCAGTACGGTTGCCGTAGCCACTCCCGGAACTTCGAGATATTTGGCAGCCTTACGCTCTGTATCTCGACTGATTCCCTTCAGCTTGGCTGATCGGCTCGTCGCCTCTTCTCCACCACCCCATCGAGTGATTGCTTCATAGCAATTCCTCGGCCCTTTTTCTGTGGTTTGCCCCGCCGATCTAGCTAGACCTGCCTCTTTTTATAGGCACGGTCCTAATGTGCGCCTCGGCCAAGGCGGCTTCGGTGGTGGCACTTGGCGCACCGGTGAGGGGATCGCGGCCATCGCCCGTCTTAGGAAAAGCAATCACTTCGCGAATATTCGGCTCATTTGCCAAAATCATAATCAACCGGTCAAGACCATAGGCCAGACCGCCATGCGGCGGCACACCGTAGCGGAAGGCCTCGAGCATGTGGCCAAAACGTGCTTCAATTTCGTGCTTGCCCAGGCCAAGCAGTTCAAACACCCGCCGCTGCAGCTCGGAGCTATGAATGCGGATGGAGCCGCCGCCGATCTCGTAACCGTTAAGCACGATATCGTAAGCATCGGCTCGCACCTTCATCGGCTCGGCCTCCAGCTGGCTAGCGTCCTCGGCCTTGGGGGCCGTAAACGGGTGGTGCACGGCATCCACTTTGCTACTCTCTGTGTTGATCTCAAACATCGGGAAGTCCACCACCCAGCAGAAGGCTAGCTCGTTCGGATCGTCTTTATCTTTGCGCAAGTCCGGCTTGTCCGAGCCATATTTCTCCATCGCCTCTGCATAGGTCAGGCGTGGAAATGGCGTGGTTGAGATGTGCTTGTCCGGAAAGAGCTCTTGTACCAGCTTGATCATCATAGCTTCATTCAGCGCCAGCACATCCTCTTGCTCTACAAAGCTTAATTCCATGTCTACCTGGGTAAATTCAAGCTGGCGGTCGCCGCGCTGATCCTCGTCGCGCAAGCAGCGGGCAATCTGGTAGTAGCGACCGACGCCGCCCACCATCAGCAACTGCTTAAATTGCTGCGGCGACTGCGGTAGTACATAGAACTCCTCGGCGTGCAGACGCGACGGCACCAGAAACTCACGCGAGCCCTCGGGAGTACCCTTAGTGAGTAACGGCGTCTCCACCTCGGTAAAGTCCGCCTCGTGTAGATAATCGCGGATGAACTTCGTAATATTTGAGCGCAGTCGCAAATTGGACGCCATCCGCTCGCTGCGCACATCCAAATAACGATATTTGAGCCGGAGCTCCTCATTGATATCAATGGTGTCCTTTTTGACCTCAAAGGGCAATTCGGCTGCTTCGTTCAAAAGCGTCACTCGCGTAGCGCCCACCTCAACCCCGCCAGTAGCCAGCCTGGGATTACGGAAACGCTCCCCGCGCTCGCGTACTTCGCCCTCTACTTCAATAACATATTCCACGCTCAGTCTAGGCAGTTCATAATCGCCCGGCACCACTACCTGCAATAGGCCCGTCTGATCGCGCAGGTCGATAAAGGTGATCTTGCCCATATCGCGAATCGTGTGCACCCACCCGCGCACGATTACGGTCTGGCCGACGGCTTTGGTAGTTTGAATGGTGGTAATTGCTTTCATATCCCTGACATCATACCGAATTCAAGGGGGTTTCTCCAGCACGAGGGAGATATTTGACTTAATGAGTTAATATATACATGATATAGCAACCTTGAGATTCAACGATCCGAAGGGAGTACCATTATGGGAGACATCGGCGAGCCGGTGCGGCGCGTGGTCTTTGTGCCCGTGCTGGACCCGGCGAATGAACCACCGCCCGTGCCGGCAGAATCACCGGCGTCCGAACCGGCACCGGCTGGATTTCGCTCATGACTGCCATTAACCAGCCCGAACTGTGGGGTGCTGGACCGGTAAGCCAAGCTACGTGGGTGCCCGGGGTATTGCGCGGCTACCGGCTCATGGATGTACGCCGGTTGCGTACGAAGCCGCAGGTCTGGACACTCCATGGCGCCCGCCAACCCTGGCCGGGCCGCGAGCTGCGGGCCACCTGTCCGGAACCCGAGCCCTGTTCAGAACCGCCCGGCGATAATTGCACCTGCGGTATCTACCATGGCTACCAGCCCAGTTTCGGTACGGCGGAAGGTGTTGGCCTTTACTGGCTCTGTGTCACCGAGAGCTCTGGAGCCACGGTACTAGGAACACTGGGCTTCCGGAGCAGTTTTACCCGAGTGGTGGCAGCGGCACGCCGATCCTCACGTTCAACCCCGCCGCCAGAATCTCCGTGGTGGTACGACCAGTACCGGGTGATGGATCAGCTCGGTATCCAGACGTTCCTGACGGCTAAGGATCTGGTGACGGCTTTTCCACCAGATGATCTATCAAGCCTGCTGCCGCCTTTTTCGGCGACAGCC
This sequence comes from Candidatus Saccharimonadota bacterium, assembly GCA_029288275.1. Classification (GTDB taxonomy): domain Bacteria; phylum Patescibacteriota; class Saccharimonadia; order UBA4664; family UBA4664; genus JARIHM01. The sequence goes on from JARIHM010000088.1 coordinate 5,639, forward strand.
TAACTTAAGCCCCGAGACCTCGCGTCTTGGGGCTTTCTATTGTGAAGAGCGTTTTAAAGCATCCAAATAAGCTCGGATAGCTAAGGCGGCACTCACGCCCTCGCCAATGGCACTGGCAATCTGCCAGGTTGAGCCGGAGCGCACATCGCCAGCCGCATACACCCCGGGCAGACTGGTGGCAAAATTAGTACCGGTGATCACAAATCCGCGCTCATCCAGATCAATCACGCCCTTAAAAGCCTGGGTATTAGGCAGAAGCCCAATGAACACAAATAGGCCATCTGCCTGATAGGTTACCATTGTTTTGGTGGGTCCCTGCTCGGCCCTCACGGTGAGACGGTTTTGGTCATTGCGCTCAAGCTGCGTAATAGCCGTCTCATACACAAAGGTTACATTGGGCAGCTGCTGAACCTGATGACGCAGAATAGCCGACCCTTTGAGCTCTGGCCCGCGTACTAAAAGCGTAATATGACTGGCAAATTTGGTTAAAAAGAGCGTTTCTTGCATGGCGGAATTGCCGCCTCCAACCACCACGAGTTCTTTATCGCGGTAAATCGGACCGTCACAGGTGGCGCAAAAGTGTACTCCGCGGCCAACAAGCGCGTCCTCACCCGGCACACCCAGGTGGCGATACGTACTACCTGTAGCAATCAACACGCTGTGCGCCACCAGCTCTTGGCTGCCTGAGAGTTTAAGATGGAGCAGATCGCTTTGGCGACTTAGCCCCGTAACTGCTACGCCACTGCGCACCTCGGCTCCATAACGCTTGGCATGAGCAAATAAATGATCAGCCAATTCAAGTCCGCCTACGCCCTTATCAAAACCAGGATAGTTATCGATAATGTCGGTAATAGCAGCCAGACCGCCTACTACGCCTTTTTCAAACAAAGTAGTTTTGATGTCTTCTCGCGTGGAGTACACAGCCGCAGCTAGACCGGCCGGACCCGCCCCCACGATGGCTAAATCAATCGGCGCCGATGAATCTGAACGTGCCATAACATACCTCTCTGGTGTCGATGATGATGCTTATGGTAAAAAGATAACATGAAGTTCACCCGCCAGTCTTCAATTTACCGGGGCCACGTTCGGCGGTTCCGTGTTGGCCTGATACTAACTGGGGTAATCGGTGTAAGCGTGCTCGCTTTTGGTCTTGTCCATTGGCTAGGGCGTCCGCCGGTCACCAAACAGGCGAATACAGCTGCCGGGCGCAACGACGAGCGCCGTGCTGATCTGACCGCCCTGGCGCAGGGATTACAGCAATATCTGGCTACGCACAGCCAACTACCCGTAAGCGTAACTGCGCAGGGCGCGGAGATCTGTTCGAGCCAGGGTACGCCCTGCCGTGCCGCCGGCATGATCGACCTCACTTTTGCTACTGGCCTTACCGAGGCTTTGCCCGCTATTCCACGCGACCCTATTGGCTCGTCCGGCCAATTCGGTACCGGATTTCGCCTGAGCCACCTACCCTCAGGCCAATTTGAGCTCACTGCCGAGCGAGCTGAGGCCGGCGCTAGCCTCAGTGTGATGGTTACGCCAAAATAAGCTCCGCTAACGCCCGCCGCACCCCATTAATGGCATCACGCGAGGCTGGCCGATGCGGGTAGGTCCGGTTCGACAACAGCACCACGGCAGCTTGGCTTACCGGATCAATCAGAATATAGCTGCCAGTGAAGCCGGTTTTACCAAATAGCCTCGCGCTACCTTTAGTACCCATAAAGCGCTCCTGACCCAGCTCCCAGCCTAAGCCGGCGCTATCACCGAGTCGAGCAATGTGGTTCGTGCTCAGGCGCTCAATAGTGGAGCCGCTCAGGTAGCCTTGACCGCCGTCCAGGATCATGTGCGCAAAACGCAGGAGGTCCCCAGCGGTTGTAAATAGACCGGCATCACCCGCTACCTGGCCGGCCTGCCGCAGCGTCCAGGCTGCTTCGTCGTGAACCCGGCCGCAGACCTCGCCAGTAGCCGTCAGTTCGGTGGGAGCCACCTCTGTTTGAGCCACTCGCTCTGGCCAGAACGTGCTATGGGTCATACCAAGCGGCTCAAACAACCACGCGCCAGCCAGCTCATCGAGCGACTGGCCCGTAAGCCGCTCTACCATCAGCCCCAGAATAATTGCCGGCGTATTGGTGTAGTGATACTTCTGACCCGGCGGAGCCATAAGCGGCGCCTGCCAAATGGCTTGCCAGAGCGCCTCGGCACCATGCCCCGCAGCCGCAGCCAGACCACCCGGCAGATCCCAGATCACCGTATAGGTAAGCAGATGGCGCACGAGAATCTGCTCGCGTTCTGCGCAGGCAATTTCTGGCACATAGGCGATAATTTGGTCGTCGAGCGCTACACGTCCCCGCTCCATCAGCATAAGCACAAGGGTAGCCAGTGGGATACTCTTTGTTATAGATGCCACATCGTAGAGCGTATCCGGCGTGACAGCAGGGCTACTCTCATACCGGAGATGGCCCAGGCTTATGACCTTGGTGCGACCCTCCTTGATATAGCCGACTTGAGCGCCCGGAAATACCCGGTCGTTGATAGCCTTTTGCACTAATTCAGTAATAGTTTGATCACTAACCATAAGCCTACTATACCCTAGGCACCGAATATGAGTGCTGTTCCAGGCTTATATGAGACCCAAACGCGCCAAAACTGTCAATTTCGTTACTGTGCATTATTCTAATAATTACTCTGTTTTTCTCTTGCATTTTTGGATTATTTGACCATATACTCAAAGCATAACCCCCATCAGAAAGGGCTTGTATACCTTCAAAACTTAAGCCAAGCACGCTTGGCCTACCGCACCCGGAGGTGCATCATGGACCGCATCAAGTGGACCCCGGACCAGATCGACCGCCTCTTGGCGTGCGACACAAACGAGGAACTGCTGGCGGCCTTTCCTGGCCGCGCCATCCCCTACCTACGCGCCCAGCAGCGCAAATTCCGCATTGTGCGGCCGGTACCCAGCTCTACGCCCGCCAAGGGCACGGGACGCTCTCGTACCGACGGCAGCTCGGCCCTGGCCGACGATCCGGACGAAGAGCTGGACGAAGCCGAGGCAGTGGAGGAGTCGCGCAAGGACCGCGAGATCAGCCGCCTTAAGGGTGAGGTCACGCGGCTACGGCGGCTCTACACGGTGCAGACCAAGGAGTCGGCCGGCGTGGAGGCGATGGTTCAGGCCATTCGCGACACCTTGCCCACCATGAAGCCGGTACGAGCGCCCCGCTACACTGCACCGCCCGCCGGTGTGGAGGAGGAGTCGCTCGTTCAGCTGCTGGGCGACCTGCACATTGGAGAGGTGGTTGATCCTCAGCAGACCGCCGGCATGAGCGCTTTCAGCGTTGAGATTGCCCGCGAGCGCATCCGCCACACCGTGGACACGGCCATCTCCATCGCCCACAGCAAGCTCAGCAACTACCGCTTCCGCAAGCTGTACGTGTTCCTGCTGGGCGACTTGGTAAGCGGCATCATCCACGACGAGCTGCGCGCCAACGACGAGGTGGGCATCATCGAGCAGTGCCTGCTGGCCGTGGAGATTCTGGCAGAGGCCATCCTCAAGTTTTGCCAGGCCTTCCCGGAGGTGCATGTGACGTCGGTGGTGGGCAACCACGGTCGCGTCACTGAAGAGAAGTACTTCAAGGGCAAGGCTACCAACAACTACGACTACCTGATCGCCAAGATGCTCGAGAAACTGCTGGCCGACCAGCCGAATCTCACCTGGAACATTCCCAAGAGCTTCTTCACGGTCGAGACGGTCGAGAACGAGTCGTTCCTGCTACTCCACGGTGACGTGGTGAAGAGCTGGATGGGTATTCCGTTCTACGGCCTGCAGCGGGCCTACTTGAAGTGGCGGGCGCTTCACGCCGACTACGGATTCCCGTTCAAGCACATGGTGGTGGGCCACTACCACAACCCCAACATGATGAGCATCATCCGCTACAAGCTCATCATCAACGGCTGCATCAAGGGCGGCGACGAGTACAGCATCGGGGCCATTGCCGCCGCCTGCGACCCCTCGCAGACGCTGTTCGGAGTCCACCCGCGCAAGGGCATCACCCACTACTGGGAGATCAACTCGGCCGAAGCAGCCTAAACAAGAAATTTGGCGCCAGATGTACCCATGCATCTGGCGCCAAACTATGCAGGTCCAAGCTAAGCTTAGGCCGCGATACTAAGACGAGAACAAGCCCCTGCGACGTCCAAGGCGGCTTCCTGGATAGCCACAGCCGCGCTGGTTATTGCTGCCCCGATTCTTAAAGCACAGGCCAGGCAAATCGTGCCGCTTGGCTTGATGCGTTCGGGGCAAGACTTGCAATTGCATCCACAAGGAATCGTTGCGGTGTCAGTCAAGATCTTTGCCTCCGAGAGTTAATCCGGATAGGGATCGCTGTGCCTAGCATCGCCAGCATTAATCTTTTTCTGGCATTTATTGCACAGGTACCTGTCGCCCGGGATACTTGTGTTGCACCCGCACCCGCAGCGGCAAGTCACGCGCTCAGCACTAGCGTCTGAAGCACTCAGGCCTAATGGCACCTTGGACTCCTCACTATTGGCAAGTCTACTTTATCCTAGCAAGGCTTTATACCGAAAACAATCCACGGTGTGGTCGTTCACCATGCCAACAGCTTGCATATGAGCATACATAATCGTAGGCCCTACAAACCGGAAGCCTCGGCGTCGTAGATCGGCACTAAAGGCTTCGGCCTGAGGCGTAACGGCTGGTATATCCGACCCCTTGTGCCAATGATTCTGACGAGGGCGGCCATCCATAAAAGCCCATTGGTAAGCGCTAAATGAGCCAAATTCGCGCTGGACCTCTAGAAACCTCTGCGCATTGGTGACGGCAGCCGTTACTTTAAGTCGGTTACGAATGATTCCAGGATCCTGCAGAAGGGCTTCGACTCGGTCGGCATTATACTGGGCAACAGCCAGATGATCAAAGTTGGCAAAGGCCCGGCGGTAACCCTCGCGTCGACGCAGAATTGTGAGCCAGGACAGGCCGGCCTGGGCGCCTTCAAGGATCAAAAACTCAAAGAGTATGCCATCATCATATACGGGTACACCCCACTCCTGATCGTGATAGCGTTCATAGAGCTCGTTGCCAGGAATCACCCAAGCGCAGCGGGTACTAACGGTGGTATCAGGCTGGGCCATAGATGAATCCTTTCTGGTAGACTCTATTATACGCCGGTGGTATCAGCAGTATCTCACAAGCAAAGAGGGGCCTAGGATGTGCGATAAGAAGCCAGCCGTGCTTGAGGCCGAACCTACGCATATGACCAGCGAGGAGGCTAAGGCTAGCACCAAGCATACGCGGAATTGTCAGCGAAGCGGCCGGTCGGAGACAGGCATTGTCGACGGCTTCTGGGTAACTCGGTGCTGGGACTGCAATAGAGTACTCAGGCGGGTTGAGCACACATACCGCTAGCAGCATCCTACCAACGCTGGGCTCCGCTACCTGGAGCTCAGCGTTTATCAAAAGACAAGCTCATACTATGGTCTTTTTATTACGCTTACGCTAAGCTGAGGATACTATGAAGAATTCTCTCCAACGTAACCTCTTACGGCTTGGCCTAGCCGCTTATTTGGGCGTCGCCACACTCCTGGGCGTAGCTGCTGATCTATCAATGACGATGCCGGCGATGGCAGCCTGCGCGGCCTTGCCTACTGGCAATGGTACGGCTACGTTCACCGTAAGTGCCCCGAGTACCACGAATTACCGGTTCTGGGCGCATATGTATTCACCCTCAACGGGCAACGACGCTATGTACCTGCAAATCGACAATACGCTTTGCCAGGTGACGGTCGGTAATAGTAATGCACAGCCAGCGGGGCAGTTTACGTGGGTGGACTATCAGAATGGTAATACTGCTAGCAAAATCAATGTGAGCCTGACGGCTGGCAATCATACTATTGAGCTGGCTGGCCTGGACGCCGGCGTGGGCGTAGATAAGGTGATGCTCCTCACGGACACGAACTGCGTACCTACCGGCGATGGGAGCAACTGCGTGTCTTCGGCCACGCCGACACCCACGCCAACAGCCACACCCAGCAGCCTGCCCAGTGTCACTCCTTCGCCTACAACGGTGATTAAGCCAACCGGCACGCCCACAGCTGGCGGCGGTACCTCGGTAAGTGGCGTAGTGACCCTACCCAAGGCCGCGCCAGACACTACCCGGACCTACTATGTAGATGGCAAGCCGGTAGTAGGCAACGATCTTGATACCACGGCTCTCAGCGATGGCACTCATACCCTGCAGATCGTGGACCGGGGGCCAAATGGTCAAACAAAAGTAACGAGCCAAAAGATCGTCGTAAATAATAAGAAGACCTGGTGGCAGCTGGTAGTTACATGGCTTAAGGACCCTCTGCACATTGCGTTGGTAGTAGGCGTGGCACTACTGATAGGCGCAGGTGGGTTCGCCTTCTGGCGCTTCCGGCTCATCCAGGCCCAGGCGGGTCCGGTCACGCTGGATGTACCGCCCGCGCCTACCGATGCCCCGCCCGCCAGTCCCACATTCTACCCTGAGGCCACTCAGCCAACTGATTCGTCTACCAATACGTCCAAGGATGATACTAGCGCGTCATCATGATGAAGCTGCCGTCAGTTTTAAAAACCTGGCAAGCTATTCCGGCGATCATCCTAAGCGTCGGTATTGGTTATATAATCGTACACATCTTTGCTGCTGGCCCAGCCGCCACGTACCTGGTGCCAGGCGGATCACTCACGGCCGGCGCTACAGTGACGAGCAACGCCAGCGCTATTGGCGGACGAATGGTAGTATTTGGCCCTGGAGCCACACCCACACCCACCCCAACGCCTACCGCTACGCCAACTCCAACAGGCAGTAGTACCTGCCCCTTGCCGGCTTATCCAAATGCCTCCTGCACCGGTCGGCCAGCCAGTCTAAGTAGCTACAGTAACACAGTGGGCAACTACACCGTCACTACTGCTGGTGCGGTCATTGATAACTGGCACGTTACCGGCGATCTGGACGTTAAGGCCGCCAATGTGGTCATTAAAAATAGCCAGATCGACGGCACAGTCAACAATGATGGCTATGCCGGCACCTCGTTCACTATCACTGACTCCAGCGTCGGCCCAGCCAGCTGCGCCACCAACGGCCTACCCAGCCTACAGGGGCATGATTTTACCGCCACCCGCGTCTACCTCCGCGGCCACCAAGACGGCGTCGACATGAGCGGCGACAATGTCACTATTAATGATTCTTTTTTGCAACCCTGCTTCCAACCAGCCTCGGTGGTGGGTGGTGATGGCTTCCACTCCGACGGCGTGCAGGATCAGTGCGGCGCAGCCTGCTCCAATCTGAGCATGACCCACAACACCGTGGATGCCCGAGCCTTCTACCAGGGCAACCCAACGGGTAACTCGGCGCTCAACCTGGGCTCGGCAGCTGATGGCCTGAACATGCGGAGTGTTACCCTCATCAATAATATGTTCCTTGGCGGGGGTTACAGCACGGCCCTACAGTGGGACGCCGGTGCCATCTGGACGGTCACCAACAATGTTTGGGTTAACGGCAGTTGGGCCTATGGACCCGTTGATGCCAACAGCACCTGCAGTCACCAGAATTGGTCAGGCAATAGTATTGTAACCATTAATGCCAGCTACGGCGTCACCTCCACGGTGTCGGCTCAGGGCTGCGTAAATTAAGGTCATGCTTAAACGCCAGCAGCCTCTGCGTAACCCTGTAGCGGTAGCTGTAATTGGGCTACTGACGATAGTCGGTATCGTAATGGTAGCTGTATCACTGGCCGCCGGACCGGCCGCCAGCTACCTGGTGGCCGGTAGCTCACTCACCGGTGGCGCTACAGTAGTCGCAAACGCCGGTGCCATCGGCGGCCGTATGGTAGTATTCGGCCCCACAGCCACGCCTACTCCTACGCCTACCGCCACACCAACACCTACCGCTACGCCAGTCAGCGGCTGCGCCTTCCCTAAATTCCCCGATGCCAGCTGTACTGGCGTGCCGGCTGGTGTAACGCTTCATAGTTGCTCGACCAATATTGGTACCAGTGGTACCTATGATTCATGTCAGTTCAACGGCGACGTTGTTATATCCGGCGTCTGCACGGGCAACGTTAAGATTACCCGCAGTCTCATCAATGGGCAGGTGGTGGTACAGGGCCCTGGCGGGTATGAGTACACCCCTGGCAACACGGGCCCAAATGCTGCCTGCAGCGACCAGGGCGTTGTTATTAGCGATACCACCATCAACTGTGGTTGCCAGTCCGGTAGCAGTGCACAGTTCCCAGCCTCTAGCACACCAGTGGCGGTAGCAGGGCTCAATTTTACCTTATTACGCGACAATATTTATAACGCCGGTCACGGCGTGGCTCCGGACGAATTTGTGACGGTCCAAGACTCATACATCCATGGACTGGGCGGCAATACCGATGCACACAAAGACGGCATCTTTATTAGCGATGGAGACCACATGGCCTTCAGGCATAATAACGTAGAATGCAATGACGGACCGCTGGCCGGCTGTACCGCGGCGATGGCGATCTTGAACGACTTTTCCGACGAGACCTACCTTACTTTTGATAGCAACCTGCTCAACACCAACGGCGCCTACTGCTTCTACGGTGGTGGTAAGATTGCGGCCAAGCCATATCAATCTTCACATATCACCTTCACGAACAACCACTTTGGTCGTAAATATTACCCCAACTGTGCCTACTATGGTCCAGTCACGTACTGGGACTCCAGCCAGCCTGGCATGATTTGGAGCGGCAATGTTTGGGACGATACCGGGGCTACCGTACCACCAGCATTTTAGGAGATAATGGAGCCAAATGATGAGACCCGCTAAA
>JARIHM010000106.1 GCA_029288275.1 Candidatus Saccharimonadota bacterium
GTCAACACTTTCTTTCCACCTACCGACCCCAGTCCGACTAACCGTACCTTCGTAAACAGCTTATGCTCGACAGCCCCGTCAGCGCCGCGCTATAGTTGGCAATAGACAGTTGAGTCAGGAGGGTGAGCTTGGACTTTCTTAAACATTTTCCCGATCAAACATTCATACCGGGTCGCTATTTTATGTGGTCGCCTAATACGAAGACGATCACCTTTGATACTCGCCGCATCAAAACCAACAACGGCCGACTTGCCCTCTTGCATGAGATTGGCCATGCCCGGCTCGGCCACCGCATCTATAAGTACGACATGGAACTCCTGCGGATGGAGATGGAGGCGTGGGACATTGCCCGGGAGCTCGCGCCTCAATTTGGCATCACTATCAATGAAGAGCATGTGGCCAATGCCATTGCCTCATATGACGACTGGCTGACCAAGCGCGCCACCTGCCCTGATTGCAGTAATTTTAGTCTCCAGCGCGGCCGTGATACCTACGGTTGCTTTGCTTGTGGCGCTAAGTGGGTCGTAAACTGGCGTAAAGATCGGCGGGTGAAACGCACCGTGGTATCACGCTTTGTGCGCCTATCAAGCGTACACCTAGAGCCTGCACCAGCCGCCGAGGCTGTCAGTGCACCGCTCTAGTTCCCGCTCATACCAAAAAAGACCCCGTGGGGTCTTTTTTGGTTTAAACAGGAATCAGCTTTAAGCGGCAGCCTGCTCCGTCACCTTGGTGCGACGCGAGGCCCGACCACCCTTGGCGCCAGCCACGCGGGCCAGCTCAGGGTTCTTGGCAAAGCCACCACCACGAGAAATCTTACCGCCGCGGCGGCCGATCTGCTCGTAGAAGTTCATACCATAACGTTGTTTGTTTGTAGCGGCGGCCTTGCGGCCACCCATTGGTGTACCAGCCATAACGTTGTTACTCCATTACCTTAGACTATTGTGGCAAAGTTAATCTTCATCAGCTTTAGGCTTTTTGCCAAAAAGGCTTTGACCAAGAGTCAAACCTTAGGCAAAACGCCAATCATCTGATAGCGCCATAATATTAGCATAAACATCTTATGCTGTCAATACTTATTATGCTTCTCAAACCAGATGGGCGTCGGCTACACTACAGGGCATGACCTCAACTCCCCTTCCCGGCAGACCGGAACTGGTTATTGTCCTGCCCGACATCCGTAGCGCTCAGAATGTGGGCGCTATTTGGCGCACAGCCGATGCCGTGGGTGCCCGCCAGCTGATTACCTGCGGTTATACCCCTCACCCGCGGGTGGCGGCCGACCCACGACCACCTCATGTAGCCATGAGTAATGAGCGGGCCATCACCAAGGCTGCCCTGGGCGCCGAACACACGGTGCCTCATGAGCATTACGCTACGCTGGCGGCGGCCTGCGCCCGCCTGAGGCATAACCACTATAGGATAGTAGCCTTAGAGCAGGCTGAGAATACGCAGCCGCTCTTCGACTACCAGCCTCCAGCTCGCCTGGCATTGGTACTCGGCAATGAAGTAACCGGCCTCACCACGGCCGAGCTAACCCTCTGCGACGAGATCCTGGAGCTGCCCATGCTCGGCCGCAAAGAGTCGCTCAACGTAGCAGTTGCAGCTGGTATTGCCATGTATCGATTACGACATCTCGGATAGCTCCTCTAGATAGGTATTATGCTTGTGCTTAGCCATGTTCTGGGCTAAAATGATTGTGCAATTAGTGGTTGTGAGGTATAGGATTTTACGCTCGGTTGTTGGGAGCCGAATATTTCTTTTACGTTCACATATTGTTTCGGCCCTCGCGTTAGCCGGGCTTATTTTGCTTGCCCTTGTATTACCCAGTGCTTCGTCGCAAGCGGCCGTCAATAGTCAGCTGAATTTCCAGGGCCGCCTCCTAAATAACGCCGGTGCCGTAGTAGCCGATGGCACGTACAACATGGAGTTTCAGATTTGGCAGGGCGGCAACGGCTGCGTAACGGGCTGTACATCGGCCAACGCCGCGGCCAACAATGGCGGTACCCTGAAATGGACCGAGGACTGGGTATATGGTTCAGGCTCGCCCGATAACCGGGTGACGGTCAAGAACGGCTATTTCTCGGTAACATTAGGCTCACTAACCTCACTATCGGCGGTCGACTTTAGCCAAAGCAGCCTCTGGCTGTCTATGAATGTGGGCGACACGAGCAGTGCCGCTACGTTTGGCGCCGCTTCTGGTGATGGATATATGATTCCCTTTAAACGCCTGACCGCCTCGCCCTACGCCCTGCAAGCCCAGAATTCAGATGCGCTTGGCGGACTCACCTCAGGTCAGTTTGTGCAGCTCGCCCAGGGCGTGCAAACGGATGGCTCAACTAACGCCGCGGTTTTCCTCAATAAGACCAGCACGGGTAACTTTGTGGAGCTGCAAAAAAACGGCGCCGATGTCTTTACCGTAGACAATTCCGGCAATATATTGCTTGGCTCCAATGCCGATAAGACCATCGCGGTAGCCACAGCGCCCGCTAGCACTGCCGGTAACAAGCTCACCCTCCAGGCCGGCACCGGCGGTAGCGGCACAGGTGCCGCCGGCGGAGCATTGGTTCTCCAAGGCGGCACCGCTGGCGGCACCAATGCCAATGGCGGCGACGTCGACATTTTTGGTGGCACCAAGACCGGCTCCGGCAGCGCCGGTAATGTGGTGCTAGCCTACAATGGTGCCACTACCGGTCTGGTTGGCATTGGCACCGGCAGCCCCAACTACCAGCTCGACGTGGCCGGCGATGCCAACCTATCCAGCGGCAGCGCTCTGCGCATCAACGGCACTGCTATCTGCACCGCTTCGGGCTGCACGCCGGCAGCCGGGTCAGGCAATTACATTCAGAATGGCACCTCAGTGCAGACATCCTCCAATTTCCATGTGAGCGGTTCAGGCACAGCTGATACCTCCTTCCTCACACCGCTCCTTGATACCCCCAGCGGCACCACTACGCTTAACCTTGGCACCACCAATGCGACCGCCGGTATTAACCTGAACCAGAACACCACCATTGCTGCCGGCAAATCACTCACCGTGGGCGGTGCCGCCACCTTCCAGAACAACGCCAATTCCACGAGCGCCTTTATTGTCAAAACGGCGGCCAGTGGCACCAATCAGAATGTCCTCCAGGTAGACACTACCAATGAGCAGGTTACTATTGGCGCAGCTACTCTGCCGGCAGCCAAGCTTACGGTACTTGCCACGAGCACGCCTGGGTTGATCGTCAACCAGACCACCACCACGGATATTGCTGATTTTACCCAAACTGCCCTCGGCGCCGGCAACGCCACGGTAAGCTCTGGCTTTGCCAATGTGGCCGGCATCGGTACCAGTTTCTTGAGCCTCTTTAAGGGCGGCGATACCGTGTTGGTGAGCACGCAGCTGCGCACTATCTCTAGCGTGAGTAGCAATACGCTCATGCCGGCTACCGTCAACTGGAGTATCAATGCTACCAACGTGCCCTACTACCGCGGCGGCCCAGTGGGTACCGGTACCGTCACTACGGCCGGTACCACGGCGCTTACTGGGTCGAGTACCACGTTCACCACCACGTTCAAGGTTGGTGATACCATTTTGGTAAACGGTGAGTCATCGCCCCACGTCATTACTGTCATTACTGACGATACTCACCTTACGGTGAGCAGTGCGTTCTCGACCTCGGCCTCCAGCTTAGCCTATTCCCGCGCTGGTTATGATGCACTGGTTATTAAATCGAACGGCGCCGTGGGCGTGGGCGTAAATAATCCCGGCGCCGCCCTGCAGGTGCAGTCCACCGGCATCGGCCAAAAAACGCTTATTGCTCAATCAGGTGGCAACCAGACCGCCAACGTGCTTGAAGTACAAGATAGCAGCGGCAATGCCCTCTTGAGCGTCAGCCCGACTGGCGCCACCACTATTAACCCGGGCGCTAATAATACGGTTGGCCTAGCGGTCAGGGGCGGCTCCTCGGGAACTCCCAATATCCTCGAAGTACGTGATTCTAGCAATGTCCTGCAAGACTACTTTGATAGCAGCGGCGGTCTCTTCGTCAATAAACCGATCCTCGCCACTTCGGCAGTGAACCTCGGCAGCTCGGTCTCGCCGTTTGCCTCTGTTTGGTCCAACGGCACGGTCAACACCAACACCCTCTCGGCCTGGACCGGCTCGAGCCTGGCCATCGTGGGTAATGGCAATTCAACTTGGTCGACCACCAGTGGTACCCTCACGCTCCAATCGGCCAGCACCCTGACTCTTACCAGCAACACCGGCAGTGCTTCCACTGGCTCGGTCTTCCTCACGAGCGGCACGAGCACCAGCGCCACGGCTGGCAACGTTACCGTTGATACCGGCGCCACCATCACTGGCACGCCCACCGTAAACATTGGCACCGGCAATGCTAAGGCTGTGGCCGTGGGCAATTCTAGCGGCACTCTCACCTTGCAAGGCAATGGTACGAGTAGCGCTGTGAGTATCCAGTCAGCCGCCTCGGGCACCATTAGTATTGGCACGGCCAATGCGGCCAACACCATTCAAATTGGTAATACCGGCAATGCCGTAGCCCAGACCATCAACCTAGGTAATAACACCACCGCTAGCTCTACCGCTACGGTTACCATTGGCAGTACGGTCGGTTCCAGCGCCACCACCATCCAGGGCGGCACGGGCAACCTTTCGCTCCTCACCAATTCGGCCTCGGCCAAGATTATTGCAAAATCAAGTACCAATTCCACCGCCGCCGTCCAGATACAAGACTCCAGCGGCAATCCAATTGCCAACGTTGATACCACCAACCAGCGGCTAGGTGTGAATACTAGCTCACCCAGCGGTGTACTCCAGGTGAACCAGGGCACGTTAGCCCCGGGCACGGTAACTAACTCTGCCTCGAGCGCCAGCGTCACCGGCTCGAGCACTACCTTTACTAGTACTTTTACGCCCGGCGACAGTTTCACTATTACCTCAAGCGGCAACACCTGTACCGTACTATCAATTACAAGTGATACTGCCCTTACCTGCACCGCTACGCTAGCTGGTTCCTCATCTGGCTCGGCCTACACACTGGGAAACTCAGCGCGTTTGACGGTACTTAAGAACGGCAATGTTGGCATCGGTACCAATGCTCCAACCAACCCGCTCCATGTAGCCGTCAACAACGCCGGCGTGGTTACACCGCTGACGCTCCTGCAAAACGCCGGCTCGGGCGATGCCACCGTTGAGTTCCGTAATGCTGCTAATTCCAACAGCTTTTATGCCGGCCAGGATGCCAGCAACGGCGGCGCCTTTACCCTCAACTCTTCGACAGCCGCTGCTGGTACCGGCATCAACTATGTTCAGAGCGTCACGGCCCAAAACGATGCCGGCAATACCAATATCCAGCAGAGCATCACTCTCACCGGCGCGGGCCACCTCATTGCCGTGGCCGTATCGTTTAGTGGCAACACCACTCTTACCTGCTCCGATGGCCAAGGCAACGCTTGGACCACCGTGGATACCCAGTACAGCAACGTCACCGACAATCAATCCTGGGGCATCTGCTACGCTATTAGCAGCAGTAGTGGCTCTGATCTGATTACTGCTACGTTTGGCACGACGGCCAACTTCCGCCGCATTCTTATCAATGAGTACACCGGCACGGCCACGAGTAATGTGGTCGATACCCACCTATCAGGCTTTACCACCAGCAATGCCAGCGGCACCGACGGCGTAACTACAAGCAATATTACTACCACGCAAGCCGGCGATCTGATCTTTGGCGGGGTCGATGACGTAAGCGGACCAACCACCATCACAGCTGGGACCAACTTTACCAGCCGGGCCGGCCTGGTTGGCCCTGGCGGCGACGTGATGAACATAGAGGATAGAACCCAGGTCTCAGCCGGCACTACCAACGCCACGTGGACATTCAGTGGCTCGGGCTTAGATTACGTCTGGGGTGTAGTGGCTTTCAAGGTTGCACCGGCCGTGGTCAGCGACACCTATGCCAACTCACTCTTTTCGCTCACCCAAGGCGGCACCGCTACCTTCCGTAATGCTACGAATTCCACCAGCGCCTTTGTGGTTCAGAATGCCAGCTCAATCAATCTTCTCCAGATCGATAGCGCCAACAACCGGGTCTATGTGGGCAGCTCAGCCGCAGACTCTACTGCCATTCTGTTTGTCCCAGATACCTCCACGAGCAATAGCGATCCCACCGGCGTCAACGGTGCCATTTACTACAGCACGGGCGGCCGCGGCGGTGCTGACAATAACGGCGCCAGCTACTCCGGCAAGTTCCGCTGTTACGAAGGTGGCATCTGGAAGAACTGTATTGGCATGCGTGACATCGCCGAACGACGCTGGGGCTACCTCTCCAGTGCTGGCACCGCGCCTACCGCCCTTACTACCGCTGGTGGCATCGTCGCTCCCAGCCTAGCCACGAGCGCTACCCAGGCAGCCGACGCCCAAGCTGAGAGCATCTACAACAAATACACCAGCACCGCCACATCCACCAATGCCGGCGGTATTGATGGCCCCTATACTCAAACGGAGTCCCGCTACCTGCCCAAGCTGGTCACCCGCATTCGTACCGACGCCAACCTTACCGCTACTGGCGGCCGGATGTGGATAGGTCTCACGAGCGCCTCGCTCACGAGCGTGACCGTTCCTACCACCTCCACCGCCAACGCCACCACCATCCTGGGCATTGGTTACCAGAAAGGTGTGGACGGCGGTAACTTTGTCTGTGTGGCTGGCAATGGTACCAACATTAGCGGTACCGATACTGGCATAACCGCCGCCAACAGTACCTACTACGACGTCATTATTGACTACAGTACCAATGGCACGCTGGTCTGCTCAATCGCTACAGCCGGCAGTGCCTACACGACAGTAGCTAACACTTCCACCGCGCCCAATGCCACCTCCACCGCGCTTGGCCTCTATGAGGCCGAGATTCTCACCAGCGGCACCACGGCCCGGGCTATTGATATTGCCTTTGCCTATCTCGAATACAACTAGAGCTTACTGCGGCTCAAAACTGCTCGTTACTGCTTCGGCATCCTTGGGAGCAATACCCGTCACGTTCAAGATGACCCAGGTGTTTGTAGCCACTACACTAGCGACCATTTTGTCGCCCCATAGG
>JARIHM010000131.1 GCA_029288275.1 Candidatus Saccharimonadota bacterium
TCGTGGGCTCGGAGATGTGTATAAGAGACAGCTCCAAGCTCAATACCTTGGGTGGGGTGGCGGTAGAGTTCTCGTACCCGGGTATGTTTGACGCCGTGGCGCAGATTAAAACTGATGCCCAGGCCATTGAGCAATACACTATTGGTTCCAAGGCCAACTATAAACATCAGATTACCGTGGATGTGCGGCCGTTGGCCTCGGGATCACTAGCCGACGATGCGAGCTATCGGGTACGGCTAAACGATCCCGGCACCTACACGCCTACGCCCGTGCAGCTACGCGGTGAGCCGGGGGTAGTGATGATCAAGGCCGATCATTCCGAACAAACCCTATTTTGGGCTCATCAAAACAAATTACTGACGCTTGCCGTTACGAGTAGCGACCCGGCTGATAAAGTGGCTGATATTTTGAGCGCGATTGAAGCAACCATTCGGTGGCGCTCATGAGCGGGCGCGGGTGGCCGTACTGGATGGCGACCTTGCTGGTGGCAGCCTTGCCGGCCAGCGGTAGCTATCATCTGGATTCTTACGGCTTTGGCAGCGGCGGTACGGCCAATTCGAGCTCAAATAATTACCGTGTCAACGGTATTGCCGGTGATGCGGCTAGTGGTACCGAATCGTCATCCAACTATAAAGTTCGGGCTGGCGAGACACACACCAAGGAGGCCAATGTGCCGATTGTGGCCATCGCCAATAACGCCAGCTGGTACAACAAATTGCTGGTGACGATTGATCCACAGAGCAATCCGAGCGACGCCAAGTTTGCCATAGCCATTAGTACCGATAACTTTGCGACCACGCAGTACATTAAGAATGACTTTACGGTGGGCTCGTCGCTGAGCTTTAGTGATTATCAAACCTACGCCGGCTGGGGTAGTACCAGCGGCGTATATGTCCGTGGGCTCAAAGCAAGCACGGTGTACAGCGTGAAGGCCAAAGCCTACACTGGAAAATTTACTGAATCACCGTACGGTCCGGTGGCCAGCGCTGCCACGGTTGATCCTGAACTGAGCTTTGATATCGATGTGTCGGCCACGGATCAGTCCACGAGCCCGCCCTACGCCATCAGCCTGGGTAATCTGTTGCCTGGCAATGTGATTAACTCCCCCCAGCGGGTATGGGTGAGTCTGGACACGAACGGCGAATCGGGTGGCAAGGTGTACCTGAGCGGCCAGAATGCCGGCTTGCGTAGCACTACCAGCGCCTATACAATCAACTCGTTTACCGGCGATCTTAGCTCGGCTGCCGAAGGCTTTGGCGTGCAGGGCGCCAGTGCTACGCAGAGTAGCGGCGGGCCGCTGAGCCTGTCGGCGCCATACAACGGCAGCGCCGACAACGTGGGCATTGCCGATACGACGATTCGCGAACTATTTACCGCCCCTGATCCTATCACCAGCGGCCGTGGCTCATTCGTCTTGAAGGCCAAATCTCAAACAATGACCCCGGCTTCATCGGATTATGCCGAGATTTTGACGGCCATTGCCTCGGCTAGTTTCTAATTTTTACCTGGGGCCTGTTGTGGAAAAGAAACGTTGTAAAAAAGTGTTGACAGCGCTTAAGCGAATGCGCTAGTGTAAGCGTAAGTAGTTTAAAAGACTCACCAGATCTAAAACCACCAAGATCATCAAGATCTAAACCAAAGTTTCAAACCAAACGCAAATGACCAATCAAAAACTCAAACTCATCATTGCTTCTACGGCCGCCCTGGTCGCTGAGCTGCTG